>CAYIGX010000122.1:0-1571 GCA_964363095.1 uncultured Candidatus Saccharibacteria bacterium | reverse complement strand
TATCAAGGGGAGGTTGGGAGGGGTAATAATGGTGCCTTCGACATCATAGGTGGTGCTGGTGGCGCCTAAAGTGGCCTCGGCAATATACGTTTTATCTAATTTAGAAAAATTAGAAATTTTCCGGGTAAATTCTCGCCCAATCGCTACGATCATAAGACCAGAAGCCAAGGGATCGAGAGTCCCGGCGTGACCGATAGTTTTTTCGCCCGTCACCCGACGCAAATAATTCACCACATCATGTGAAGTGATTCTTTTTGGTTTATTGATTAGGTAGATACCAAAATCAGTCATTCTAAGTTGATTACATAATCTTATCGATTAGATGCGAAGATCCTGAAACTAGTTCCCTGGCCCCTGGCCGTTTAAGCCCGGCACGGGCAGGCGGGCAGGCAGAGGATGACGGAGTTTTTAACGGAAGCGGATAGAAATGGTGAGATTGGCATCGTTTTCGGGTAAACCAGAAGGATTATCTCGGTTTAAAACCAATTGGCCAGTATCCCCTGTGGGAGCAGTAAACTTTAACTCGGCTGTGAATGGGACTAAATCGTTCGTCATCCAATCTCCCTGAGCAGTGGCTACCGCTTCGACTAATCGTTTACCGCTTTGATCTAATAATTGAACCGGGAAAGAGGCCTCAAAAAACCAATTCCCCCGCGCTCGACCAGTAATTTTGAGAGGACTACCGACCAAGGCGTTGGCTTTCAGTTCATTTATACAAATAGTTTCAATTTTTTGCTCACTATCGGCATACAAACAACTTAACGCCGGACTACCGACACGAAAACCAAACTTACTCCACCAGACAACGCTTATTACCAACACCAGTAAAACGATCCATCCCCAATTTTTCATAATTTATGGTAATTAATTATTATCTTCATTATTGTCATGCAAAATTAATTCGGCAATTTTTTCGGCGGCATCTTTTTGGACGATCTGTTTAAGATTAAACACTAATCGATTCCCTAAATCGGAATGCAAAATCTTAAAAATTCTTTCTTGCAAAATCTCAGGGGTTAGCGTGGCCTGTTCCAGCACCACAGCCGCGCCTTTGGCCGCTAAATATTCGGCATTCTTGACTTGATGATTACTGGCCGACCCCGGCAAGGGAATTAAAATCGCCGGGCGTGCACTAGCCGCAATCTCGGCAATTGTCGTTGCACCGGCGCGAGAAATAATCACGGCTGCTTGGCGCATCAGAAATGCCACTTGTTCATTAGGTAAGCTTTCGAATAAATAATAGTTCCGAAAATGCTCGGCTTCGGCCCATTGTTTTATGTCAGCAAAATCATTTTTCCCAGCTAAATGCAAAACTTGATAATCTTGCACCCAATCCGGGAGTAACCCTTTCACGATCTGATTAATTGCCCGAGCGCCTTGCGATCCACCTAAAATTAACAAAAATGGTTTATGAGTCGAGAAAGGAATCCCGGTATTATTGCTAATTTCTGATTGATAAAAAATCTCACTTAAAGGAATGCCCATGTGTACCAATTTATTCACATATGCTTTTGGTACTCTGTAAGAATCGGCCGGGAACGATACGCAAATCCATTTCGCAAATGGCATAA
>CAYIGX010000121.1:0-1579 GCA_964363095.1 uncultured Candidatus Saccharibacteria bacterium | reverse complement strand
CCTTAACTTCGATGATGGTAATGGATTTGAGAGCTTTGCTGTTCTTGCGCGGGACGTATCCCTGCGATAACCAATTAGAAAAAGGCATGGCGTCAGTTGCCGGATCGAAATCCTCGGCAACCTCATCGCCGAACTTTTCCCGCACCTGCTCTCTGACTATTTCGGCCGTTCTTTCGCTTCCTCGCCAGGGACTAGAAAGAACTTCTTTAATGCTTTGCATGATTGTGAACAAGAGATTAGAGCGCACTCACTACACGCGCCCGAGGTCTTGATAATTAACTTAACCTCACTTATGTAGTTTTATTATCTTGCTGGGGTATTTCTGATAAGGGTGCCGGGGCGTAGTTGGATGGGTCCCATATGCGGCGAGGGCCAGATAGGGCGAAACGCTCCCATCTGTCTTCGGGGGTGGTTCTGGGAAAAGTGCTAGTTTTAAAATCGATGCCTATGAAATTTTTCGCCAGATTTTTTTAGAAAATGGTCTGTTGCGGAGAGTTGGAGAGAAGTTTATGATTAGACTGTTTCAGCAATTTAGGCCTAACCCGGCTCGCAAGACCCGGTATGGCCACAAATACCACGGACATAGAAAGCGGCTCGTTCAGCTCCATGTCCGTGGTCCGTATCCGAAAGGGTGCGGGAGACGCAAGTCTCGGCTGGCGGGTCGCTTTTTGTATGGAAAAAAAGAAAAATGGAAAACAATAAAATAGAAGATAAGGATGAGCGAGAGTATAAGGAAATGCTGAAGGCGGTAGTTATCCTTGAAAATCAACCACCTCTGGATCCAGATCCTGACTACATCGAACCTCCTTATGGATTAGAAATTGAAAGAATAGAATCTGGGCAACCGCTTGAAGATGAGGATGATGTTCCCGAACAACCATCTGGAATGTTATAGGTAATATAAGTAAGATAAACAAATGAAGATAAAACTCCTTAAGCCCATACCCCTTCTCTTAATAACCATTATGGCTATGGGTAGCTTTGCCGGTGTAGTTAACGCAGACGAAGAGCTCGAAGCTTTAAGGCAAACAGAAGCTCTTAAGAAAGCTTCTGCCAGCGTGGAAGCAAGGCAAAATGACCTTAGGAGTTTTGGACTTTCTCAAACTGCTACCAATCGTTGCGGTGAAGCCCCTGAGATTACCAAGCAGTCTATTACCACCATCAATACTGATAGTGTCGGGGCAAGGAGGGTACTTCCTGGACCCAAGAGAACAATCATAAGCCCATACCAAAAATGGATGGACTGCACCGCTCCAATCGTGTTGGAGAAGAAAAAGGTAAAGACAGCAGAAGATGCCCTGAAACCAGTTGCAGAAGAAGTTGGGAGATTGGGTCTGGATAAACAAGTTGGCCGTGAGTGCGGAATACTGCCTACTGGTCCTCAGGATCAAAATGCCACGGATGTAGAAAAATTTGAGATAAAATCGAGACTTTGGGTCGAGTGTGCGCCTAAAGCTATTAAAAATGCTCGAGCGGAGCTTAACAAGCAACCTTTGTTTGATGAGGTGCTTTATATCCAACAGAGATCAAAAGAATTTAACTTGGCTGGGAAACTATCTGATCTATGCTCCGCTACCAC
>CAYIGX010000120.1:0-1596 GCA_964363095.1 uncultured Candidatus Saccharibacteria bacterium | reverse complement strand
GTGCTTTGACCGATAAAATTGATGATCGTGAAGTTTTTATGAAGGGTATAGAGCAGTCGTATTATTATGAAGAAGAAGATTTTTATAAATAGAGCTTCCATTCGGAGGATTTATCGGCTGGATTTACGGAAAAATTAAAAATAGAAATAAAGTATTATAATTATTAGAATAATAATTTTTATTTGAGAGAGGTCATACGGGTTTTAATTAGAAAATGGAAATAAAAAACTTTACGGCAGATATAGATAAGTTCTTAGATAATTTAGAAAAAGATACAAAAAGTAAGGTTGCGCAACTTTTTGATATGTTAGAAATGTTTGGTAGTGAAATCGGTATGCCTTACAGCAAAAGTTTGGGTAATGGGCTTTTTGAGTTACGCATATCTAGTAAAGTATCTATTAGAATAATATATTGTTTCCATAAAAATTATGTTATTTTACTTCATGCTTTTATAAAAAAGAGCGATAAGATTCCAAAGAAGGAATTAGATTTAGCTAAAAGGAGACAAAAGAATATTGAATAGTTATCCACTTGCTTTTGATATAACGTATATGTTATACTAGAAAGTATGAAAAAAGAGCAAAAAAAATCAATAAAAAATATGACTTCCTGGTCTGATTTGAGGAAAAAGTGGATGGAAGATCCAAAGTTCAGAAAAGCTTATGAAGAGCTTCAGCCTGAACATGCCATCATTTATGCAATTATTCGAAAAAGAATTGAAAGCAAAATGTCTCAAAAAGATTTAGCGAGAAAGCTTGGCACAAAACAATCTGCCATTTCACGCCTTGAGTCCGGAAATTATAATCCCACCCTTTCTTTTTTGAAGAAGCTTTCAAGTACTCTTGGTGGAAAATTAGAAATTAAAATTTAGTAAAATATTAAATGAAAATATACATCGGCACAGATCATACTGGTTTTGAGTTGAAAGAAAAACTAAAAAAATATTTGGAAGATTTAGGGTTGGGTTATGAAGTCATAGACAAAGGCGCTTTTAAATACGACGCGGATGATGATTATCCGGATTTTATGATTCCGGTGGCAGAGGCGGTGGCTAAAGATTCGGGAAGTTTTGGAATCTTGTTGGGCGGATCTGGGCAAGGTGAGGCAATGGCGGCCAACAGAGTGCCAGGCGCTAGGGCGACGGTATTTTACAGTGAAGCGGTGGCAGAACAGGCAGTGGACGTAAAAGGTACAAAAAGCAGTGATTCATATGAGATTGTAAAATTAGCTCGTTTGCATAACGATGCCAACATTTTATCTTTGAGCGCTAGATTTTTGTCGGAAGATCAAATGAAATTCGCTGTCGAACTTTTCTTGAATACTAAATTTTCAGGCGAAGAAAGGCACATGAGAAGAATAAAAAAACTCGGCTAGACCATGAAAAACAAATCAAAAGAATTAAAGGTGGCGATAAAAGCCGCGCTAGAAGCTGGAAAGATTCTAGAGAAATATTTTGAGACAGAAATTTTGAAAGATTTTAAAGAAGATAAGAGTATTGTGACTCTGGCAGATAAAGAATCTGAGCAGGTTATAAAAAGTATTCTCTTAAAAGAATTTCCGGAACATTCTTTATTGGGAGAAGGAACAGGAATGACT
>CAYIGX010000119.1:0-1596 GCA_964363095.1 uncultured Candidatus Saccharibacteria bacterium | reverse complement strand
ATTTAACTTGCAGCAGGCGCCGCGGATAACCATCAAAAACAATGCGTTTACGAGAAGGAGTTTTTTTGACAAAATCATGGACTAATTGCGCTGTAATTTTTTCGGGCACTAATTCCCCTTTATTCATATATTTTTTCGCTTCCTGCCAACCAGAGGTTTTTTTAGCGACCGTATTTCTAAGCAGCCCCCCCATATTCATATGCCTCCCGGACAGTTTTTTAACGAGCAGCTTCGCTTGTGTGCTTTTTCCGCTACCGGGACCGCCATAAATAATAATATCAGGAAGAGTCGCTTTAGAATTCGTCATACTTTTTCATAATTAACTGCGACTTAACTTGGCGCATGGTCTCTAGGGCCACACTCACCACGATCAACAGGGAAGTCCCGCCAATGGTCAATCCGGGAAGATTCATAAAGGCCTGCACCACTAATGGTAAAACGGCAATTAAGGCAAGGAAGATAGAGCCGGCCAAGGTGACTCGGTTGCTGATATAGGACAAGAAATCGATAGTTTGTTTGCCTGGCCGAATCCCGGGAATAAATCCGCCCGATTTCTGGAGATTTTCCGCCACATTTACGGGCTTAAAAATGACCCAAGTATAAAAATAGGTGAAGAAAATGACGAGAAGAAAATAAACTACTCCGTAGACCCATTGATTTTCAAATAATTTTTTTACAAACTCGGCCCCAGCGAGAAGCCATTGACTTCTGGCATTCATAAATAATGATGCCAGCATGCCCGGAAATACTAAAATTGATAGAGCAAAGATGATCGGGATAACTCCGGCTTGGTTAATTTTTAGTGGCAGGTTGGAGGTGATACCAGCCATAAATCGATTACTACTTACCCTACCTGCGTAAGAAATCGGAATATTGCGCTGGCCCTCGGTAATATAGACCACGCAATAAATTGTAAAAATAGCCAAAGCGGCGAAAGCCAGCAAGCGGCCCAATTGGCCCGTGCTAAAAGTTGCGGCCGTATCCGACAAGAGTTGCGGTAACCGCGCCACGATCCCAAGGAAAATGATCAAAGAAATACCGTTACCAATCCCATATTCCGAGATTAGTTCTCCCAGCCACATCACTAACACAGTTCCGGCAGTTACGGTCAATAAAATTACCAACAAGCGATAGATACCCATCTCGCCAAAAACTGGAAATTCAGATTTCTGCAATAGAGAAATCATGCCATAAGATTGCAGAATGGCTAAGGGCACGGTCAGCCACCTGGTATATTGGTTTAATTTTCTCCGACCATAATCCCCTTCTTTTTGCAAGGCCTCGAAAGCTGGGACGGCCATCGTCATTAACTGAATAATAATAGAAGCGTTGATATAAGGCGCGACTCCCATTAAAGCAATTGAAAGATTGCTGAGAGAGCCCCCTGAAAAAATATCCATCACGCCCAAAAATTGATTTTGCGTGAATAATTCTTGCAATTTGGTCAGATCAACTCCCGGAATTGGGATATGCGAGATCAATCGAAACGCAGTCAGAAGCAGTAGAGTCCATAAAATGCGGATGCGGAGATCTTTATGCTTGAAAAATTGCAGAATACTTTGCAAAAGGATATGTTCAAGGTATCGACCCCGGAAA
>CAYIGX010000118.1:0-1623 GCA_964363095.1 uncultured Candidatus Saccharibacteria bacterium | reverse complement strand
TCCCCTCCTTACCGAGGAGGGGTTAGGGGAGGTGGATAAATGATTAATCCACCCCACCCAGCCTTCCCTCAATAAGGGGAGGGGTTTGATAGTGGTTATTCCCTAGTCTCTATTCTCTGGTCTCTTGCGTTTTTGACTGGTTTTGCGTATAATCAGGTGGTCAAAATTTAGGATTCAAGTATTCCCGATGGCACCCAAAATGTCAAATAAGTCATATTGGAATTATCAGCTCCCAGAGCTGACAATTTGCAATATCTGTAACAAAACGACCTACTTATTCGTTATATCTAACGTAAAGGTTTAATGTCCATTTCTAACTCACATCCTGCATCTGTCCAGACCCCGGATCGATTAGTGGGGAAAGCTGCCAAGGGCGACAATCGCGCTTTTGGCGCCATTTATGAACTTTGGGCAGAGCACATCTACCGCTTCATCTATTTAAAAACTAGAGACGAGGACATTGCGGAAGATATTACAGCCGAAGTATTCCTGAAGGTTTGGAAGGGAATCAAAACTTTCAAGCCGAAACCAGAAGTTAAATTTTCTACTTGGCTGTTCGCTATCGCGCGCAATGCGGTGATCGATTACTATCGCACCACTCATCAAACTATCCCTTTCGAGAATTTACCGGAAATAGTCAGTATCGAAGAGGAAATAGATTTGTATCCAGAACAAAGCCATCTCCAACAAGAGTTGGATCAGCTGCGGCCGGAATACAAACAAGTATTGGTGCTCCGCTATATCGAAGATCAGCCGATTGCGAAGGTTGCCCAAATTATGAAGAAAAAAGAGGGTAATATTCGCGCTCTCACTCATCGAGCTCTTCAAGAGCTCAAATCACGTTTATCTTAGTCCGGCTTGCCCTTTAAGGGATGGCAATTGCGCCAAGTCAGATTAGGAAACTGACGACGTTTTCATTGCGTCGTCATCCTGGCTTCGCCCAGGATCGTAATTTATACGATTCTGGATGCATCAGCCGCTGGCTGATTTACCAGAATGACGACAACATATCCTACAAAACGTCTGGGGTTAATAATTTATTCGATATTTAACAGCTTATCTCACTAGATAAGCAGCTATTTTTATTACTAATCACCTGTCGTCATTCTGAACTCCCTCCTCCCCTTGCCCCTCCTCGGGCAGGAGGGGAATTACCAGTTCCTCCCCTGCGAAGGGGAGGTGTAGGAGGGGATTGTCTGCCTGACACTCTAATCGCTATTCTCTAAATTATGTCGTCTGTCAATTTTGAACAATTAGAGGCCCAACTCCGTACTCTTGGTGAAAACAAGGGGATTTTAAATATTAGCAAAAAGCAAACCATTCGGGATCGGGTGTTTCAGTCCATTGGCCAAATTGAGCTGGCTGACGCCATTGCGGGAGGTAAAGAGAAATCTGACCTGGCAGTGTCCTTAAAGCATCTCCAACAGTCGTTAATTCCCCACCGATTGTCATTTTCGATGCCGGCTACCGTGGCAGTAGTAATTACGGTGTTTTTTGGCTCCATTGTAACAGGGGCAGTTGCTCAAAGTTCTCGTCCCGGCGATGCATTATTTAATGTTAAAAAAGTTTTAGAAAGCATCGAGCTTTCGGTCATATCCAACCCAACCAAACGAGCTGAATTCA
>CAYIGX010000117.1:0-1644 GCA_964363095.1 uncultured Candidatus Saccharibacteria bacterium | reverse complement strand
TCCGGCCCGCTTCGCCGAATCGAGGCGAGCAGGGGAAGAATTTGTTCACCTAATCCTTCTTAATTCTTATATTCTACTAGATATCCAAGTTCTTTACATATTGAGCATGATCCTGAATAAATTGCTTTCTGGGCGGCACTTCGTCACCCATCAAAGTGGTAAAGATTTCTTCTGCCTTAATTGCATCTTCAATTTCAACTCGCAACATCGTCCGATGAGCCGGCTCCATGGTAGTTTTTCCTAAATCAACTGCATCCATTTCTCCTAAACCTTTATAGCGTTGAATATCGGCAATTTTCTTAAATCCAGGAGTGGCTGATTCCTCGCCCCCTACAATTTCAGGCATTTCGCCTTCTGCCGGTTCAATCTCTTCGGTTTCGACTTTAGCTTTGCCTTTTTTGGCCAACTTTTCGGCTTCAGTTTTCTTTATTCTTTCTAAAATCGTTTCTTTTTCAGCATCGCTATAGGCATACCATAATTCCTTGCCCCGTCTTATGCCATACAACGGCGGTTGGGCAATATATAAATAACCTTTTTCAATAATGTCCCGCATATAGCGATAAAAGAAGGTTAAGAGAAGTGTGCGAATATGAGCACCATCGACATCCGCATCAGTCATAATAATCACCCGCTTGTACCGAATTTTATCAGCATTAAATTGTTCGCCGATGCCGGTGCCTAAAGCTATGATCAGATTCTTGATTTCTTCCGATGTCAACATCTTATCCAGCTGGGCTCTTTCCACATTCAAAATTTTACCCCGCAAGGGGAGAATGGCTTGAAAACTTCTATCCCGCGCTTGTTTGGCCGAGCCACCGGCACTGTCGCCCTCCACGATAAATAATTCGCTTTTATCGGGATCTCGCTCCGAACAATCGGCCAATTTTCCCGGCAGAGTCATCCCCTCTAGAGCGCCTTTGCGAATTACAGTATCGCGAGCCGCCCGCGCCGCTAAGCGGGCTTTGGCAGCCAAAATAACTTTACTGATAATTCTTCTGGCATCCGCCGGATGTTCCTCTAAGTAACTGGTAAAATAATCGCCAAATACCGATTCAACTGCAGTTCTAATATCGGTATTGCCTAATTTGGCTTTGGTCTGACCTTCGAATTGGGGATCGGGGAGTTTGACACTGATAACAGTAGTAAGACCTTCTCTCACATCATCACCAGTCAAACTGTCGCCGTTTTCTTTAGTAAAATTATGCTTTTTCGCATAAGCATTAATCGTTCTGGTTAAGGCCGCCCGAAACCCGACCACATGGGTGCCGCCTTCCGCGTTATGAATGTTATTCGCAAAAGCATATAAGTTTTCCGAAAAATCATTGTTATATTGCAGGGCCACTTCAACCCGATTGTCACCAATTTGTTTATCAATATAGAATGGCGGTTCATTAAGTTTAGTATTCTTCTCGTTTAGATGTTCGACATATTGCTGAATCCCCCCTTCGAAATGAAATTTCTCGGCTTTGTCATGTAATTCACTTTTGATATCAATAATAACGCCCTTAGTCAAATAGGCCTGCTGGCTTAAGTAATCGACAATTGTATCCCAGTTATAATCTGTGGTAGATTCAAAAATCTGTGGATCCGCTTTCCAGGTGATCTTCGTTCCTACCCAGCTGGTAGTCCCAGATTTTTTGACTG
>CAYIGX010000116.1:0-1715 GCA_964363095.1 uncultured Candidatus Saccharibacteria bacterium | reverse complement strand
GCGCGATGCTGCCATATTTGGGTTCATACCCGCCCCAATCTTCGGCCAGGGACCACAACCGGACATAGAGCCAGAGGCCGTTTTGCCCGATAGCTGCAAAAAGTTCTTCGTCGAAAAGTAGTTCATCGGTGTCAATTACCCTTTTGCGGCCCATTAATATTTTGCTCCCAATTTAGAACCACATAGCCATTTCGTCTTTATCTTCCATAAATGCCCGGTTTAATTGGGTGCAGTAAGGACAGATGCGGTTGCCGATAGGGTCGTCGGTCATAAATACTTGGTCACAGCGTAAACATTGGGATTCCCGGATGCGTTTTGCGGTGTATCGCCTCTTATATCCCTCTCCGGTTCCATACCTATGCCGCGAATATTCCAGCCGACAGGCCACAGCATTGCAGACCCATTGGGCCTCTTTGTAGGCCGAAAACTCTTGTAAGCAAAAGGGGCAGGTTTTTCTTATCAAATCTTTTTCTCCACCGGACATTCCCCCACCTGAAAAACCACAATCATACTCGGAAATGGAGCAGAGTTTGTTGCTCCCCCGAATTTGAGCCGCCCTTTGATAAATCGGATTTCCTTGGCTTTAGGCAGAACTATATTATGAAACCACTTTGTATCAGTTCTTGCCGGCAAAAGAAAAACAGCTAATTTTGCTTCACCTGCTCGTTTTAGCCATTTCTCAATCCCAGGTCCGTAAGGGGGATTGCAAAAAACTCTCTTCCCACGCCAAGAAGAAAATAAAGTAGCAAGTCCATCATCTTCCCCGCCCAATGGGCAGGGGTCAAAATTAAAATTAAATTCAGTATCAAGATCCGCATAAAGAGATGCTGGGGTTGCCCATTCAACCGATTGGGAGCTAAACAATGCTTTATTAATCAACTGTCTCTTTCACCCCTTGCTTGGGACACTCCCCCACCTGAAAAGTATTCCGGCTGGTGCAGAATCCGGGGCGCACGCTGTCAGCCGGTCGCCAATATTTGCAGCGCAGATCGCCCAGGAGCGGGGCGATTGGGGTAAAGAACTTACAATGTTGGGTTTTGTTTTCTGAATTCATCTATATTATATCCTGCCAATCTGTATAGACGTTGACAGTTTTTGTGATAAATTGGCTTACCTCTATGGGCTATACCAAGATTTTCTGGTGCATCATACTTTCCACAAATCCAACACTTACGCCAATTTGCATGACCACATTCTATTAGAGCCTTCATTCTCCGATGCAAAAGGGAATGATAAGCTCTATTTTGACATATAACTAAATTATCATTGCGATTATCATTACGATTTTCATTTATATGATGAATAATGGCCCCTGATGGCAGTTCTTTATTTAATGTTTTTTCTGCAATTAATATATGTTCAGCGATGCGATTATCATATGCTTTTGGGTGTCCTGGGTGAAAAACCATCAAATATCCTTGCGTACTTATTCCTTTGCCTCCATTCCAACTTGGATTATAAGTTCCTCTGTTATTATGTCCAGGAACAAATCTTACTGGTTGGCCTTTCAAATAACCCCGCTTCGTATATGTTTTTGAAGATAAGTTTGTTTTTTCACCACATCCGCAGATACAAAAACCATGAGCGATGTCCATAATTATTTCTCCACCTTGAGTCGGGCAAATGGGGCCTCCAAAGTTCGGGAGGATTTTCGGGATACTTTTCTAATAATCTGTGCAAAACCGGGATAAGCTGTGGAAAGTGATTGTGTCAAC
>CAYIGX010000115.1:0-1721 GCA_964363095.1 uncultured Candidatus Saccharibacteria bacterium | reverse complement strand
CTTGGCCTATTTTTTGCGGAACCGTAATCTAAAAGCCAAATCCGGTGGGAATGGCGAGAATAAACAAGCCAGTGGCAAGTCCGGAGAGGATTTGATTTTAAAGGTGCCGGTTGGAACCCAAATCATCGAAATTAACCCCTCCTCAATTTCTTCTCCCCCTGCCCGAGAGGGAGATAGAGGGGGAGGGAGCAAGGGGGGGTTGGGTGGGGTGTATAAACGAAAACCCAAAGAATATATTATTGCCGATCTTAACCTTGATGGTGCTAAATTTGTAGTGGCCAGAGGCGGCAAGGGTGGTTTTGGTAATATGCGGTTTGCTCGCTCCAATTTTCAGGTACCGCGGTTTGCCGAATTAGGTGAGCCCGGTGAAGACAAAGAAATTACCCTGCGCTTAAAAATGATTGCCGAAGTTGGTTTAATTGGACTCCCGAATGCGGGTAAATCTACGTTGCTGTCAGTGATTTCAAATGCCCGGCCTAAAATTGCGGACTATGCCTTTACTACCCTGGTACCTAATTTAGGCATCGTTGAGGCCCACGGCAGGCGATTCTTAGTGGCAGATATTCCCGGGATTATCGAAGGGGCACATCAAGGCAAGGGCCTGGGGATTGATTTCTTAAAACATACCGAACGCACTAAATTGTTAGTGCATTTAATTGATGCGACGCTACCTAATCCAAAAACTCAATTCAAAGTTATTAATACCGAGTTAAAAAAATATAGTCGCGATTTGGCCGCCAAACCCCAACTAGTTGTATTTACTAAAATTGATGCCATAACGCCGGAGCAGTTAGAAGCTATCAAAAAATTGAAGTTTAATAAGCTTCCAGTATTCTATATTTCTGCCGCGGCGCATACTGGGGTGCAAGAACTGGTTCAAAAGATTGTAGAGGCCTTGCGGGCTATTCCAGACCCAAGTGCGGACATCAAAGTATATACCCTAAAGGATTTGTCTAGCGCTCGGTTCGAGGTAGGTAAGCTTAAGGGCAAGTTCTTTGTGAAGGGTGATAAGATCGAAAGGTTATTAATCCGCACAGATATAGATAACGAACAGGCACTGGGGCGGCTCTATAAAGTTTTGAATCGGATGGGAGTGTTGGCAGAGCTTAGGAAGATCGGGGCCAAAGAAGAAGATCTTGTAAAAATTGGGCAAAAGACCATAGAATATCGCCATATTTGACACTCTGTAGAGTGTCGCAGAACTTTCTTGTTACTTTCCCGAGGAAAGTAACCAAAGTCTTCTCGCAGTCGCTCCAGCTCAGTATTTAACTAAAAACTACCTTTCTGTTCCCATCGGTATAACCGATTTCACAAGCGGTAATTTTTAGAATACCTATCGCTTTCGCTCCAATGCTCGGTCAAGGAAACCCATCGAGCTCCAAGGGCTGGGCTGAAGACATAAAACTCCAACAGCTCATCAATGAGCCGTTAAAAAATACATCTCCTCCTCCTTCCTCCGTCATCCTGAACTTGCGCCAGCCCTCCGTAGCCTTGGCGCAGGACGGGATTCAGGATCTCTCTGCTACAATAGTTAAGAGAGGGGGGCTGTCGCACCCGACTTCGCCCTTCGGGCTACGACGGGCAGGCAGTAATAGTGCGTCGCATTTTCATCCCGTTAGAAATTAACATTGGGGCTATCGCACAGTGGTAGTGCATCGCATTCGCATTGCGGGGACGGCAGTTCGATTCTGCCTAGCTCCACCATGAACCACTCATCCGCC
>CAYIGX010000114.1:0-1761 GCA_964363095.1 uncultured Candidatus Saccharibacteria bacterium | reverse complement strand
TTCTTTAGGAGATAGTGAATGACTTCGGTCACTGGTTTGCCTAAAATCAGTGCCAAATCTGTCACTTTAATAACCGGCGGCAACATCACCTCTGGCTTACTGGGTTCGAGATTCTCTGGTTGTAGATTAATTTCTTCTTCCATAAACATATAAATAAAGCTGCACAGCGCAGCCATTTTCTTATTGTCTCTTGTGCCTTTAAGTCCTATTCCATCTGTCATCCTGGACCGACTGGCCATTATGGCCAAGTTCGGATTCAGGATCCAGGCCTGGATTCCGGGTCCCCAGCATGCGCGGGGTAGGCAAGTCCGGAATGACAAGATGGGCGTTTAATTACACATTTTTGAGAGCTTCCATAATTTTGGCTGCAGATTTTTCGCCGATACCATCGATGGCTTTGATCTCATCAACGGTCTTGGCTTTCAGGGCGACGATATTATCGATTCCGGCTTCTTTGAGCTTGCGCATTAAGGCATCGGACAGACCCAGTTTGTTCAAATCGGAAGCCGATGACTTCTTAACTGGGATGGCTTCGTCTGGCATTTGCATGGCCTTAAGGGAAAGACCAAAGCGGTGGCTTTCTGGCTCGATATCAATTACTTTCAATTGTAATTTATCGCCCAGTTTTACCATATCACTCGGATCGGCTACATGTTCAAAAGATAATTCCGAGATGTGAATCAGCCCATCCACTTTGTCATTCACTTTCACAAAGACACCAAACGGCATAATTTGCGTGACTATCCCTTCCACCACTTGGCCCACCTGGTATTCTTTGGTTAGATCGAGCCACTTATCTTCGATCAGCCGTTTCATGCTGAGGGAAATCTTGTCGCCTTCGATCCCGATCACTTGCACCGGGAGTTTATCGCCAACTTTAGCAAAACTGCGCGGATCGGCGACTTTGTCCCAGCTAATTTCCGAAATATGCACCAATCCTTCAAGTTCGCCGAAATTCACGAAGATGCCAAAATCGACCACCCCGCTCACCTTGCCGGTTAAAACTTCGCCAACTTGAATTTTAGAGGTTAGGGCGTCAAATTCTTCTTGTTTAGCGGCTTTTTCCGAGAAAATCAACTTATTAATATCTTTATCAAGACCAATGATCTTCACTTCCAGATTAGTATTTTCAAATTTGGCTAATTTACTTAAGATCTCGTCTTTATCATTACCCACCCTCGGATAATGAGCAGGAGTCAATTGAGAAACCGGCAGGAACCCCCGCACACCATCGGCTTCCATAATTAATCCACCACGATTAGCTTCGATAACTTTAGCAACAATGACCGCCCCGGCCTTGTAATGTTCTTCCAAAGAATTCCAACCCCGATTGCGGAGTGCTTCCCGGATGCTCAAAATAATAAATCCGTCGTCATTTTCTTGCTCCACCACAGATGCCACAATTTTATCGCCGACTTTAAAGTCCGGCATCGAAATGCCCGCTTCAGTTAATTCTTTACTGGAAATAATACCCGTGAACTTGCCATTGCCAATATCCACCCACACTCGGTTGCTGGCGACGGCGGTAACAATCCCCTCGACCAAATCTCCGGATTTAAGAATACCTAAATCACCGACCTTATCTAGAAGTTCAGCCATCTTGCTGGTAGCTGTGGGAGTAATGATTTTTGCTGACATTTTAAGGGTATAACTTAATAATATATCTGATACTAGACCACTATAGGGAATTTATAGCTCCTAGTCAACCCTGTTAGAGTTTTGACCATATTTTAGGGTTGTTCCCATAAACCATTCTCCCCC
>CAYIGX010000113.1:0-1762 GCA_964363095.1 uncultured Candidatus Saccharibacteria bacterium | reverse complement strand
TATCATTGCGTACCGCCTCACTATTGCCCTTCACCGCCAAATCCATAGTTTCCGGCACATCAATGTAACTACTTAAAACCGTGCGGTCGCTTCCGGGCTGTTTTTGGATGACTAACTGATAGCGGGCCTCGCCACCCAAAAATTTTAATTTAAACGGCAGTTCGTATTCTAAATTAATGTCTTTGGTCTCATCTGGCTTTACAGTTAGCCAAAATCCAACCACGGTCTTATCATCCGAACTATCAATATCAATTTGAGTGCCTTCATCTTGTCCGGTGGTGCTGGTAATATGTGAGCCCATTGGGAGGTACACTCTGACATAGTTTTTATTGATTCCGTCGGGGAATTTTAACGTCCCCGCATGCGTATATCTAAGATTTAATTTATTTTTAATACTGGCATCTCTTTGCACCGTGGCGCTGAGCGCCATTTCTTTGACTATTGAACCGCTGCTTTTATTGCCGCCTAAATTCGCATCCACCACATATAAATAATCGTCTTGCGCCCCAATCGGTTTAATTTCTCCGCTCCAACCTAAGGTAGTCGCAACTTTTTCTAACTCGGAATTCGTAAAGTAAATTAACACATCGCGATTCACTAACCGTTGGAATAATTTTAAGCCAATTTCTCGCATTTCCCCAGAACTTCCATTCATTAACCGGTTCATCAGTACCGGCACAAAATCGACCAGAACTTGTTTGGGATTATATTTATTTTTATCAACAATTTCAATTTGTTGTTGCGTTTTTTCCACAAAGTTAGCCGCCGTTAAACTAAACCCATATTGAGGGAGGGCTAATGGGCCAAGAACTCCCAACATATCTGTGACTACCCTAGGAGTTAAAGCAATTACCCCATTAACACTCCCCATGCCGGCTTGCTTATACAATTCCTCTATGGTGCGTACTGAAGTTGGGAAATTTGGTTCCCAGTTAGCATCTCTGAGGCCATAATAAGCCGTCACCGCCTTCAAAGGGGTGGGCAACTCTAAATCGCTGTATTTATTTTGACCATCCAGCCGTTGGGCTGTATCGGGCACAATTTCTTCGATCTTGCCTTGATAGATTTTGACCAATACTACGCTCCCAATAAATCCGCCAGTAGGACGCAGTTCGTTAGAGTTTTGATTTAACAATAAATAATACTGCGGTGTGGTAAATCCTAAAGCGTTTGGCAATTGTTTAGTTAAACTGCCCAATAAATCCACGGCCTCGCGAAAAGTTCGAGCCTTAACTTGCGCAGTGGCAATGGTCTCAGCGAGAGCTGGGCTCACTTGTTGCAAATTAAATTGTTGCAATAACTCATCAGCCATCTCGGCCTCTTTCATAGCTATTTCTACTTTTCTGGTCCCCACCACCATCATTTGGCCAATTTCCGTACCAGCGGACTGTAAACTTCCGCCCACAGCGGTCAGGCCGCCCCAGTAACTCACAATTGGTTTAATGGCTTCAGTTAATTGCACTCCGGCCACTGCTAAGTGCTTCCCGCTGAGGAGTAGGGCTTGACCTTGCCACACCTCGGAATCAGCTAAATTAATTTGGGCCAAAACTGCGCTGCTCTGGCCTAACGCCGCAAAGTCGCCTAACGCATTGGAATAATTTTTTTCGGCTAAGCGAAAATTAGTCAGGGCGGTTTCGATATCCATTTTTTGCAAGGCCTCCGCACCTTTCTGCAACTCGGCTGTCGCCGTTTCACCTTGACGCAACAAGTGGTCCTTAACTTCTCCGCTTCCGGCGTATAGAAATGCACCTCCTACATAAAC
>CAYIGX010000112.1:0-1763 GCA_964363095.1 uncultured Candidatus Saccharibacteria bacterium | reverse complement strand
GCACGAGCGTTTCTGCTGGCATTGGATTAACGGCATCCACTAATCCCATTACAAACATCAGTATCATCCCCGTGAGCAGTCCCTGGAGCGGGGGAGTGATATCGATAAATCCTAGAAATACGATTAGTAAGGTGAGCCAAATAGCCACTCCGCCCAACCGAGTAATTTTTCTGGCATCATGATGAGTACTGGTCTGACCCCACCAATTATATTTAGCGGTTAAACATTTTATACCGGCGAGCAACCCCCAGCTCAAAGTAACCGCTATCAAAAAGGGTGGCAAATATTGCGGCCAAGTTATGGGAATTAAATTAAACAAGAAAGTTAGTGCTTAATTTGATAATCTGCTCAAAATCATCCTCAATGACGGATCGATTAATCTTTTCTGTCCCGCACCGCAAACATTTATGCCTAATATCATACTCACCATTTTTTAGTTCCACCCCCACCGGCGCCATCAAGCCATGGCAGGTGTTGGCACGATCGCCGGGTACATTATCCACGTGTTTGCTATACAAACATTTCGGGCAATGGTTGGTGTAACCCGTGCCAGTAACTTTATACCCGCAGTTTTCGCAGATAAAATCCTCTTTAGTTTGGATAAAATTCTTTCTGTCCATTGGTTTTAACCGAATAACCATTATCTCCAAAAATCACCTCAATTGTACCATCTTGGTCCGTCCGATAAATATCCGCTCCGGTTACCTCTAGACGTTCCAGAACTTCGGGAGTGGGATGGCCATAAGAATTCTGTCCGACCGAAATGATCGCCGCCTCCGGATCTAGTATATCCAGGAATGCGTCATTAGAAGAGAACCTGCTCCCATGGTGCGCCACCTTGAGGATATCGATAGAAGTCGCCGGGTAAAGTTGCATTAGCAAGCTTTCTTCCGGCGCTTCCATATCGCCAGTTAGCAGCATATCGATGCCGCGATAAGTTAACTTAGACACAATTGATGCATTATTAGTATCATTATTTAAAGTATCGTTGCTAGACAGAGGCAGAAGAGTATCCCAACTCACATCTCCCCACATATAATCATCTGCTGCATCCACATAATTTACCGTTGTCCCCACCAAAATGACTTGCTGCCAGGCCTCGCTGATTTTCGTGGATTTACTCGGCAAAGGAGTTAACACCTCTGTAACCTGATAGCGTTTTAATACGCTCACCAAGCCGGTAATATGATCAGCATCAAGGTGAGTGGCCACTACCAAATCAATCCGGCGCTCCCACAGAGGCAAAACTTTGCCCAATTCGGTCAAAACCTGACCGTCGGGGCCACCATCAACTAAAATATTGTGCCGATCCGGCGTGCGAATCAAAATAGCATCACCTTGTCCCACATCCAAAAAATCCACTCGGAGTCCTAATGGAGCCGCTTCGCTGACTGCCAGCCAAACAATCCAGTTAATGAAGATGAGCAAGCCCAGCAGGCCGAGGCGAAGTTTTGATTTGTTGGACATAATATCTAAATAATAGAACTGCGATCCCCAAATAATAAATTACTAACCAGATCCCTGGATTAATTTTAACTGCAATACTCGCTCCCGGAAAGTTTTGAAAATATTCTGCCAAGACCGTGACCAAGCGCAAAGGCGCCCAAGCCACCCAGCCCAAAATTAAACCCAGATCGGTTTGGATCATCCCGCCCACGATCGCCCAGAAGCCCAATAGCATCGCCACAGGCACTAACGGCACCACCAAGATATTAGTGAGGGGCGCAATCAAAGATACGCGTTCAAAATTAATAGCCAAAATC
>CAYIGX010000111.1:0-1772 GCA_964363095.1 uncultured Candidatus Saccharibacteria bacterium | reverse complement strand
AATTATTCCACTTCTGCAGGATCGCCGCGGCATCCAGAAAGATATTAAGCATTTTGATGGGGGAAAGGTGATGTTAATTTACGAAATCCCCTTGAGTAGTATTGTGATGGATTTTTATGATGCTTTAAAGAGTGTGTCATCCGGCTATGCCTCGATGAATTATGAATTTTTAGGTTTTCAGGAAGCTGATTTAGTAAGATTAGATATTTTAGTGGGGGGAAAGTTAGTAGATGTGCTGTCGGTAATCGTCCATCGGAGTTTGGCGGCTAATATGGGTAAAAAATTAGTCGAAAAGTTGAAAAAGCTTATCCCGCGCCAAAATTTTGAAATTACTTTGCAAGCCGCCATTGGTAGCAAAGTGGTGGCCAGAGAAGATATCTCACCGCTCAGGAAAGATGTGTTAGCCAAGCTCTATGGAGGGGATAGAACTCGCAAAGACAAACTGTTGGAGAAGCAAAAAGCTGGGAAAAAACGGATGAAACGGGTGGGGCAAGTCGAAATCCCCCAAGAGGCATTTTTGAAATTGCTTTCCTGATAGTTGAATAAATAGTTAAGTAATGAAATCCTCCGTCTTTTGTCATTCTGAGTGAAACGAAGTGGAGTCGAAGAATCTACTGGCATTAGCTTCGAGATCCCTCCACTCCGGTCGGGATGACAATAAGAACGAATGGAATGAAATTATTGAGTTAATGTGTTAGAGCACACCGGTAGAAATATTGACTAGGAGCAGGTTTTCGTTACTATGATATTGGACGGTGGTAGAAATCATCCACTGGACTACTTGCACTTTGAGGAGGTTAGGATATGTCTCCCGAGTTGGCCGAAAGTATCTTTACTTTTTATGTCTGCTTATTTGTCTTGGCAGGTGTTGCGGGATATTTGCAGAGGAAAGAGGATGCTCAAGAGCTCGATCCGGCTGTACGGGTGTTGGCAGTCATAAACATAACTGCTCTTGTGGTTGTCGCAACATGGATCTTTTTGATCTTTTCCGTTTCAATGCCATGGTGGCACTTTGTACTCCGATATGGTCTTTTTGGAGTCATCCCTGCCTTAGTTGCCGCAAACTACGAAGGTTGGCCTATGTGGCTGTGGTTTAATAATGTATCCATTATCCTGAGCATAACTTTAGGGATAGCCCTCTGGTTCCTTGGGTTCATAGCTTGGCCGGTATGGTTGATTCTGGCAATTATTTATAGCAGACAACCACGGGTCTCGGAGGCCTCATAACAAGACACAATTGGCACTCGCTTGACATGAGTGCCAATTTTTATATACTAAGATTTATGGACGGAAATACGCGTAAACAAGATGTGCTGAAAACTATCGTAGAGACCTTTGTGCATACCGGTCAGCCGGTGGGGTCGCTACAGATAGCAGAACAGCTTCCTTACGAGGTAAGTTCAGCCACGATTCGTAACGATATGGTTGAATTAACCGAGTTAGGGTTATTGGAACAGCCGCATACTTCGGCAGGCAGGATTCCTTCGGACTTTGGTTATAAATCGTATGTGAAGATAATCACCCAGGAGCGACGGGAATTAACTAAAAAACAGCAAGAGGTGTTAACGCGCCATTTTGAAAAATTACGTAGTTTACAAGAAAAATATCAAACTGCGGCGCGTTTATTGGCAGAGATGTCGGGCAGTATCGGTATGCTGATGGACGATGCTGATAATGTTTATTTATCTGGGTTCAGCAATATCGCCAAAATGCCGGAATTTGCTGACCAGCAATTTGGAGTGAAATTGATGGAAGCGCTGGAAGAGCCGAAA
>CAYIGX010000110.1:0-1776 GCA_964363095.1 uncultured Candidatus Saccharibacteria bacterium | reverse complement strand
AATTACTTAATCGCCGAATGGCTTGATCAAATATATCAATCGCTTGTTGAATTTCCTTCTGGGAGGGCTGAAAATCTAATTCATGGGCGAATTTATTGCGCAGTTTATGGGCCGTCCAGATATCTTGGTAATTATTTACCATTTTTTCAGCCGATTTTAAACGATCGGCAAAAGTTTCTCCGCGCAAATTTAATTTCCGGAAAATGTAATCTAATAATTTATCGGCTTCAAAAATCGCTTCTTTACCGCGTCCTCCTCGCATTAATCGTTCAATTTCTTGCCATCCAGAAATAATAGCGGCTCGATCTTTTTCGGTCATTACTCGTCGGCGCGGTATTTTAGCGACTACCCACAATAAAGCCAGGGCTAATCCTAGTGCTATAAAAATAATAATCAGGGGTCCACTACTCATCGCCAACTTTGTTGTTTAATTAATAATTCCTTCCGCCAAGGGGCATCTTGCGTGGCCTGTTCATAAGCATAAGCTACTCGCATAATTAAACTTTCGCTTAATTGTGGCCCCATAATCTGCAGGCCCACCGGGAGCCCATTCACCATCCCGCAAGGAATTGAAATCGCCGGAATCCCCGCAATATTGGCCGGAACCGTCAGTAAATCTGACATGTACATACTCAAGGGGTCATTAATTTTTTCACCCAATTTAAAAGCAGTAGTGGGAGTGGTGGGAGTAATAATTACATCTACTTCTTGAAAGATGCGGTCAAAATCTTGTTTAACCAGCGTGGCGACTTTGCGCGCCCGATCGTAATAGGCATCGCGAAATCCAGCCGAAGTAACATAAGTTCCCAACATAATCCGTCGTTTTACTTCCGGCCCAAACCCGGCTTCTCTAGTTTTTTGATACATTTCGGCAATAGTTTCGATGGTGTCGTCGCCTCCGACCGAAAAACCATACTTGACCCCATCATAACGGGCTAAATTGGCGGAAGTTTCGGCGGGTTGAATGATGTAATAAGTAGGCAAGGCGGTACGGGTATGCGGCAATTGAATATCGATGACCTCTGCCCCTAAATCTTTTAATTTTTCCGCACCTGAACGCACAGAATCAGTTATGATTTGGTCTACTCCCTCGCCAAAATATTCCCCCGGAAGACCGATCTTAATCTTTTTTATATCCTTTTTGATTTCCGACACATAATCCGGTACTGGTGCATCCAAAGAAGTTGCATCATGTTCGTCTTTACCGGCAATGGTCTGCAAAACTAAAGCACAATCTTCGACCGTGCTAGTAATTGGTCCGATCGTATCCAACGAGCTCGCCATCGCGACCAACCCGTATCGGCTCACCCGACCGTAGGTAGGTTTTAGCCCTACCACTCCGCAAAAAGCCGCCGGCTGACGCACTGAACCAGCGGTGTCACTACCAAGCGCAAATGGCACCACCCCGGCCGCTACAGCGGCCGCAGAACCACCAGAACTGCCTCCTGGTACTCTAGATATATCTACTGGATTTTTTGTGGAGCCAAAGGCCGAATTTTCGGTCGAAGAGCCCATCGCAAATTCATCTAAATTAGTTTTGCCAACAATCCAAGCTCCCGCCGTTTTTAATTTAGTCACAGCGGTAGCATCAAAAGGAGAACGAAAATCTTTAAGTATTTTTGACGCACAAGTGGTCGGAAAATCTACTGTCGCGATATTGTCTTTGATCAGACACGGCACGGCCAAATCACCTTTGCCGAGTTTCCCGGGCTGTTCCGCTACGCTTAAAACAATATTCAATTTGGCCTGGGCCACTTTGACGTCAGTTAAACAATC
>CAYIGX010000109.1:0-1814 GCA_964363095.1 uncultured Candidatus Saccharibacteria bacterium | reverse complement strand
TGGATTCCAGCCCCATACTGACCGGCTTGTCCAGCCGTCCACGCACTAGTAGCTTTGCCATAAACATACTTTTGAACAGGAGTTTTGCCAGTTATTACATCGGCTACCTTGTTATACCCTTGTTGGCCTAATTTAATCGCTTTTTGGGGAGTTTCCACTAAGCCGCCCAAGACACTACCGAGCTTCAAGTTGCTGCTAACCATGCCGGCTTGCCAGAGAGTAAATAGCCCTAAAATAATATAGAGAAAACTAACTAAATCGGCAGAATCAGTTGTACCACTAGAAGAATTTTGCAGGGCAGTTATGATTTGCTCCGGGTCTAATTTAGTGGTTGTAGTTTGGAAATCACCAACAGTGGTAATGCCAGCTTTATCGAAAAAATAGAAACCCAACAAAACAACTACCATTGTCAGAGGCAGAACCAGGATCCATTTAATAGTGGATTCCCACCATTGGGAAGCTGATTTTTGGAAATTAGGCAATAAACTGGCGGCAAAGATGACTGGAGCGGTAACAGCCGCAATAAATAATCTGATCACTCGTTCAAATAACACAAATCCCAGCTTTAACACGATCCAACATATCAAAACCAGAATAATAAATTGAGCGGCTTCTCCGAAAGCTGTGTTGCGAGTCCAAAGAGCACTGTTAACATCAATAGCAGTCATAGCGTATAGGCTCTCGGCTATTTTATCTCTGGCACCAGTAAGAGCAGTAGAGCTCAATATGGATATATTCATTTCTCCGCCAACCCAATAAACAACTCCTTCCAATGAAGTTCCTAAAGACAGGAGAGCTTTTACTATGATTAAACTAAAATTACCCAGAGCTATCGCGGCGATGAATCCACCTAAAAATTTCTTTAGATTATATGCGCCTTTGGCCAGACCGGTCATAATGGCGATAGAAGCTACAACTAAAGTGAATAAATAAATGCCGTTAGCCACTTTGGCCACGAGTTGCCATAAATCGTAAGTAGAGACATTGTTTAACAGAATGTCCGGTCTCTGAATGCCGAAGTGCAACATGGCTCCGGCTATAGGCATCACAATCGGTATGACCATTGATGCTAAGAATTTGAAAATATCGAGAAAAATGGTAGTCAGAGCATTAGCCAATGTTTCAGCAGGGTTAACAACCCCATGCCAGAACGATCCAAGCCATTCAAAACCAGCAAAAACCCAACCCGATGTCTGCATAAACAAGACGACCAAACTTACGCCGATTAAGGCGATGAAGAGTAGTTTAGCTCGGGGGTATTTATTGAATTGTCGCATCCTTTTGCTCTTTATTTTATTAATCTCATTATAGCAGATAAGTTTGTTTTAGTCAAGAGTTACTTGAATCTGTAGTCCAGAGCAGGAAATATTTACAAAACACCTAAACTATGACATAAATCAGCGATGTCCTATAATAAATATAGTAATTAATATGCGTTATGGAGGAGGGGATAATTAATCAGCCAGAAAAAGTCAATTTGCCTAGTGATTTGCAGATTCCCGTAGGCCCTAAATATCCGACCATCACTCCGCCATCGGAAGTGGTGGCACCGGTTTTGCCGACCGATTTGGCTCGATCTATGGACAAGCCAACCCAGCCAATGGAATCCATAATCCCGCCGCGACCCCAGCATCCCAGCATGCGCCCCAAAATTCTCGGGGCAGGCGGGACAAGTTCGCGGGGCGCACTACGCTCTAGTGGAGTAGGGTGGTTAATCGGGCTTTTGGCGTTGGGTCTGATTGCGGGAACAGTTTATTTTGCCTTACGCTACATTGGGTTTAATCGGGGCGTTATTAGTTTCACCTTCGAGCCGG
>CAYIGX010000108.1:0-1816 GCA_964363095.1 uncultured Candidatus Saccharibacteria bacterium | reverse complement strand
GGCGAAAAGTATTTGATGCATGTGACGGAAGGGATTGATACCGAAGGTCTGGCTTTAATTATTGATGGTCCTGTCTATAACAACGAGTGGTCATTTATGGCCGCGCGACCGGCGCTCTACTTTAGTAATCCTATGGGCCCCATCTCATTTCTGGCGGGAACTATTGCCGGGCCAATTACTTTGACGCTGGCCGATTGGACCAATTTCCCCAACAAAGATTTTGAACCCAGAGAATACGCTCCGTATATGGTTGAGAAATCCGATTTAATCTTGAACTTAGAAACCACTAGTTCTACTGGTAGGTTTGGTTTGGCTCCTTTGGGTGAGTTCTTTACTAAAGAATGGGGGCCTTGGTATAACAACCCCAAGGATCCCGCGCAATATCTGAAAATCCTGGTGGGTAAAGACGAAACGCAATTTTATTACACTGATGCGGTGCCGGGTTATCATTCAATTAATGCGGCCGACTTAAATCAGGGTTACGCGATTGTCGATACTCCCAGCAAGCCGGTGATTGCGACTTCGGAGAATAATCTAGAAGACCAGATCTATTTTGAAAGCGATGCCCAGAGTATTCCAGTGGACCATTACAGTAACCCGATCATATTTGGTGTGATGAATCACCAAGACAATGTCTGGTTAACTGCCGGAAGAGTGTTCCTCTTGTCCAGCAGTTCACCGACCGGCCGATTCTTTACTTACGATAAAAGAATCATTGATGAAAAGGTAACCTTTAATACCAACAATGGGTCGCAAACTTATTATCGGCACTATATCCAAACAGAAAGAATTACCGAAACTATTTTCTACAAAGATACTATTCCAGGTGTTTACACCCTTACTATTGCCGATGGCAGAGAGTTGGGGGTAGCGGCGGTTGGGGCCCCAGTATCCGCAGGGCTGCCAGCAGAAGTCGCTATTGCCACGGTCTATTCGGATAAAATTGCCAGAAGTGCCGGACAGAATATAATTATTTTGCCTTTGGAGACCCAAGATTGTACAGAGGACGAATGCGACGAACTGAAAGAGATCAAGGACAACACCGGTCGGATGTTAGACCGGATTGAAATTGATCCTAATGATATTACAGTATGGCCGGGTGGGGTCAAGGTATTTACCGCCAAGGGTTATGATACCGAAGGCAAAGAAATTAAAGAGCTGGTCTTTAGTTGGTACATCGTGGCCGGTGGCGGTACGATCATGAAGCGCGGATTAATTACCAATAATCATTCCAGCCGGTTTACTGCCGGGCGCACGCCGGGAGTTTATTACGACACCGTGATGGTAGCGGCTTATTATAATGGCAATATTGCCGCCGATACTGCGACAGTTAGGGTTGCCCGAATAATTAATTATGGCGCTCCGGGACAATTGCCCTCCACTGGGCCTAATGGCTTACAGATGATCTTTATAATTTTGACTTTAATGTCGGCCGTGGCACTGGCCGCGGTAGAACATTACGAAAAAACTTATTTAGGCAAGAAGCAACTCGCGGCTAAATAAAAGGTGCGCCCCTTTGGGGGAAGGGGCGCAGAACAGAGAGAGGAGGAGGGGAGGAGGGGCACAGAGTGGACCGGGGAGGCACCACTCTACTCAACAAATATGGGCATTATAATTGGCCGATGTTGGCTATTCAATAGAGATGCTTTCTCTCCGAAGGTGCGAGTTGGTTCGATCAGTCATTGTGGCCGATCGAGATACTGCTATCATAGCAATCACAGTTTCCAGGTCAATGCTATGATAAAAAAGAAATATGTTTTTTATTCCCCTCCTGCTCGCCTCGATTCGGCGAAGCGGGCCAGAGGAGGGGTTAGCG
>CAYIGX010000107.1:0-1856 GCA_964363095.1 uncultured Candidatus Saccharibacteria bacterium | reverse complement strand
CTGACTACCATCACCCAAGATGTGGAAGATTTCCTGAACACGACTTACGGTAAAGCGGTAGTATCCAACTCATCTCTGCAACTACTTCTGCGCCAATCCCCCGCCTCGATCGAGATCATTCAAGACACTTTCAACTTAACGGAAGGAGAAAAGTTCTTGCTGTTGGAAGCGGCGGTGGGAGAAGGATTACTATTTGCTGGTAACGATCATGCCGCCATTAAAGTGGTAGCGTCTTATTTGGAGGACAAAATCGTCAGTTCTAATCCGGAACAACTGGCTCAACTTAACTCTTAAACTTTATGCGCTCACCTTGGCCAATCATTATTACTACTATCGTGGGAATGGCCGCCATTGCCGTGGTGGTTTATCATTTCACCCGGGAAACTACTTCTGTAGAAACCAAGTACTTGCATCGGACTGCTGACGAGATTGACGCCACCTATAACAATCCTTTGGCTGGGTTAATTGAAAGCCCCGACTATAGCGATAATGCCTCGCCGGGCACCGGTCCGCAAATGAACTTAGGGGAAGACCCCGATTATGACGGATTATCCAACGCCAGTGAGAATGAATTAGGCACCGACCAAAGAGACCCTGATACCGATGACGACGGAACTAGTGATGGTATCGAAGTGGCCTTGGGCACCAATCCGTTGGATAAAACCGTCGGTGGCACAGATTTCCCTCCTATTATAATTACTCCCCCCATCGTTCCTCCGACCCAGGGTTACCTCCAGATTAATGCTTTCTATAAAACTGTGCGCAATCTCACCCTGCAAGAAACAACTTGGGCCCATTTAACTAATGCTCACTATGGCGACACGGTTTCTTTCTTAATTCATGTCGAATTAACCAACACTAGTACGGATAAAACTTTGACTGCCACATTAAATGATAAACTAGAGAGTGGCCTCAAATATGTGAACGGAAGCGGGTATATCCAAATCAACAATGGCGACAAACAGGTCTTGGCTGACAGCTGGATTACCCAACCTTACCTACTAACTATTTCGCCCTTAATGAATGGCCAAAAACCCGTACCTATTCAAATTACTTTCGATGCCCAGGTTGCTCAAAGCCCGACCAACACTTGGAGCTTTGCCAATAACCAAGTTCTGTTACAAACTGACTCCGGCATCAAAAGAGATACTGCTTTCGTGAAGCTGATTAAATAATAAATTATGACCAAATTTGGCCTGCCTGCGGACGATTTGCAAAAACATCAACAGAATCTTGGTAAAGATGCCGGTTTATCAATTGATAAAATGATCGGCAATATCCATCGGCGCAAAGAAGAGGCAACCACACAAACTATGGCTAAAACTATGGCTTTGCCGTATATGAATTTAGTAAATTATCAGCCAGAGCCAGGTGTAGTGGAACTGGTGCCGAAAGAATTAACGCAAACCGGCCATGTGTTTGCTTTCAAAAAAGACAGTAACCAAGTTTATTTGGCAGTATCTAATTTATCTAACCCAGCCACTCTCACCGCGCTCGAACAACTTCAAAATGATCAACAACATCAATTTGTACCGGTATTAGTATCAGATTCGAGCATGAGATATCTCTTAGCGCTCTACGACACCTTTGTCCCTCCAGGAGCTCCTTCTTCTGATGAGGTAAATATTACTGCCACCACTCAAGCGGATAGCGTCAAGATCTTGAAAGATTGGGCCAGTTATCAAGCCAAAAATCCCAACTTAATTACCAGCCAGATATTTGAGATTCTAATGGCCGGGGCCACTTATTATCATGCCTCTGACATCCATATTGAACCCACTAAAACCACGATGCACTTACGCTTCCGCATTGATAGCGTCTTGCAAGATATTGCCGAATTGCCCATAGCGGCGGCG
>CAYIGX010000106.1:0-1912 GCA_964363095.1 uncultured Candidatus Saccharibacteria bacterium | reverse complement strand
AAGACCCTCGCTCAACATGGTGGCGAAACTTAAGGCGGCTGCTGCACTATCGGCATCCATAGTCGGTTGATTGTTCTGGGGTGATATGTTATTATTCATAGTAAGTAATTAATTTTATTATACATGACATTTATTAAGGGGGGTAATCCTTGGAATAAGGGTGGTAAATTTCCAAAACTTTCTAATGAGCACCACTGGCATTGGAAAGGTGGCATTGAATATTTCGGAATCCATAAATGGCTTGGGAAAACTTTTGGGAAAGCGAATAAATGTGAAAATCCCGATTGTCTTAAAAAAAGTAAAATATTTCATTGGGCTAAGTTGAAAGATAAATTTTATAGTCGCAATCGAGAAAACTTTTGGATGCTTTGCCAAAAATGCCATTCTATTTATGATGAAATAAAACCAGTTGTTAAATTTCCTAAAGGAAACATACCATGGAACAAGGGCAAAAAACTTCATTATACTGTTTGGAATAAGCAATCCATTACCAGAATCTGTCAGGTATGCTCTAAAAGATTTGAAGTATCTCCAAGTATAGTCAAAATTAATAAGGGAAAGTATTGCTCTAAATTTTGCTTTGATAGATTTCAGAGAAGATAACTTTGGTTGTTGATTTATGTTTTGTAGCATGATATAATGGTCATATGTTAATTATTCTAGGAGTAATTATTATTATTTTGGTGATAATTCTCAATTACGCCATATTTTCTTAAAGTACCTCCTCTAGTATCTTCTCCAAGGCTTTTTGTCTAACAGCTGGCGTCTCCCCTAAGTAGGATTTAAATTGCTCAGCGATGAATTGTCCTGGGCCACCAATGGCTTTTTCTACACCTTGCCTTACTTGTGCCTGCAATCCTGTGGTTGGAGCAAGATCATAATACTTCTCTAGTATATTATAAAAGTCTTGGAGCGTCTCTATGCTCAACCTGGTCTTGCCACCAATCTTGGTAGCTTTATCCAGTGCATTTAAAATCGCTTTGATTTGAGGATTAGTAAATGCAAGACTGGTCAATCTTCTCGCTAATAATCCTGCGGACATATCTAATATATCATCGGCTTCACCCGAAACTCTCATGATTTTTCTCATATCTTGAAGTGGCCTCACTATCCGACGATATTGATTGCTAAGATTCTTGTAAAGACCGTTTTTTGTTTCCAGGACATTAGACAACCCGGTACGCACGGCATCAAACGCTTTTTCTTGAGTTTCGGTTAGATTAGTTAACGATCTTTTCTTCCCACCTAAAATCTCAAATAATTCTTGGCGTAGAAGGTGCTTGGAACTTCCCGTCCCAGCCCTGGTAGCGATATCGTAAATTTTTCTGATAGCTATTCTATCCGCCTTGCTTAATTCGGTCGCGAGAGTAGTTTTAGCGAAATCGAGTTTCCCGAACATTGTTTTCGATAACCCCCCCAATCCAGGAACTTTTTTCAGTTGGTCAAATATCGAGTTAGTAAGCTCCTCTTGAGTTACTTTTCCAAGATCATCCGCTATGTCTCCTAATTGTTTACCAACCTTAACCTTCGCACTTTCTAATTCCTTTAACCGATTGACTATCGGCTTACCCACTATTTCAATAGGGTTAGTTTTAGTCTTTCCTTCAGCAAAATCTTTCACAACAGTGGCAAGTTTTTTAAGAGGGGCTTTTTGTGTTTTACTGATATTGTATATGGTTTTTATATCAGCAACTTCAACTCCGTCTTGCGCTGCCTCACGAGCAACTTTAGAAGGGAGCTTACCAATAGATTCTTGGACTGCTTGTTTCTGGGCTAAATTCGTTTGGATTCGAGATGGTAAACGCTTAGTTTCTTCTATCAAGGGGGTAATAACTCCACCGGTAGGCCCACCCGGAGTTGTTGGGGGAGCAGGGGGAGCGGGAGGCGTGTCCGGAGGAACAATGGGAGGGAT
>CAYIGX010000105.1:0-2042 GCA_964363095.1 uncultured Candidatus Saccharibacteria bacterium | reverse complement strand
CAAAAAAATTAAAATTGATACCTTTCAGTACAATTGAGAAAAGATGGATGAAAGATCCAGAGTTTCGGAAAATAATTAAAGAACGAGAACCCCATTTCAATGTTGTCAGGCAATTAGTCAAAGCTAGAATCGCTCAGAACAAAACCCAAGCCGATGTGGCGCGTATTACCGGACTAAAACAAGAAGCAATATCAGCGCTAGAATCCTTAAGTCGGGAACCGCAATTATCCACTCTGTATAAAGTGGCTTCCGCCTTGCGCATCAAAACCCTCAAAATATCTTAAGGGTGTTGCCGACCTCGCCACCGAAATGAAAAAAGTGAAACACTATTTTGACCACGGCCAACCCGCCCGAAAAAGTATTGAATATTAACCCCTGAGCCTGTCGAAGGGTTACCTTTGATTTTGTAAAATCAATAAACTATCTTCTTGCCACCCATTTGCACCGCCAAACGGGTGGCGCCCAAAGGCGGGCCCATTCCCAAATTCAGTTGCTAAAAAACTAAAATTGCCCTTTCTGGATTTAACCGCCAACTCCTCTGAACTAAAGTTCATCGTCAAACATGCTCATCCAGACCGGGCAATTTTAGTATTAGCAATCTGAATTTGCTCAATGGGGTATAGGAGCTGACCCGCTAAGCCCCCAACAAACTGCCCCGCCATGATGGGGCAGCACCCTAAACCCCACGCGGTTTAGGGTATAATTGGGGCAGGTATAGCAATTAATTAGCAAAACCATGATTCAAGAAATTCAAATCATCTCCAAGAATGCCACCATTCCAGCTGGTTATAAGTTGGGATTAAAAAAGATGACCATTATTAATGGGGCAAATAATTCTGGTAAGACCAATTTTATGTGTGCCTTGGATGATCCTAAAAAGGTTCAGTTTTTTGATGAGAATAGCCAACTTATTTATCCTAATGTTGTTTATGTGGCGGCTGATAATATTAAGCCTTCTGAAAATGAAGCCAGATCATCAGCTAAGACAACCAACCTGATTAAAAATTTTTCTAAATTGTTTTCTAACTTGAAAGTAGAATTCAAGTTAGAAGGACATGATCGGGTTGTTGACCTAATGAAGAAGGTTACTAATCAGACGAGCAATAACCTCAGAGATATTTTAGATGACGAGACATATAGGATTAATATTGAGAATAGTGAGTTAGACGAGGCAGTAATAATACAATCGCTTATTAAAAACATCGACAGTTATGAAGGGGAAGAAAAAAGGAAACTCGATGAATTAGGACAAGGCACACAGAGAATGATAATCGTGTCTATTCTCAAGGCATATATAGACGTTCTTACGGAGGAAGGAACCGATACTGACAGGCCTGTGCTTATCCTTATAGAAGAACCAGAAATATATCTTCATCCTCGTTGGAAAAGGGCATTAAATAGTGTATTACAAAGAATTGTTAAGTTACCGAATCATCAGATAATTATATCTACACATGATCCCTATTTTGTTTTTAAGAACTTTGTCGAGAATGATGTGCGAGTAGTATTCTTTACAAAAAATACTGACGGTATGACTGAACCAGCAGAGGATGGTGTATGTGGGATTGAAGATGAATTGCTCTTTATATTTTTATATGGTTGTCTATTAGACAAAATAGAGCGAGGAGAAATCCAAAAAAACGAGGTAGAAAAAACTATTGTTGGAGAGATTGCGTCCAGGCGGGATCAATACATATGTAATCAAAACATTCGTAAGCCGAGATATGACTTAGAATTTATTAGAGATCAGATACATCATCTGGGAGATAATAAGGCGACGATAGGTTTAGTATATAAAGTCCCTGCTGATGCGAATAATGTAAATTATTTTCTTGAGGAAGAGTTAGGAATAGGTATAAAGGCAATGAGCGACATGTTGGTTAAGGTCAAGACACCTATTACTGGTTGATCTTTTGGCATTCCCAAATTCTTGCCTGTCATGGTCACAGTAATATTAGGCGTTAGTATAACAACTATCTCCTAGGAGTACTTTTAGTGGGTTATAATTAGGATATGAAAATTAAAGATTTACCTTTGGTAGA
>CAYIGX010000104.1:0-2097 GCA_964363095.1 uncultured Candidatus Saccharibacteria bacterium | reverse complement strand
AGAAAAGATCTTTGGCAATGATGAAGCAATAGGTCAAAAAGTTAAATTAGGCAATAATAATTACCGCATCGTCGGAGTATTGGGTAAAAGCACCGGCTTTTCATTTGGCCAAGATTTCGGCAAGATGATATTTATTCCCGTGACGGCCGCTCAAAAATTTTTATTGGGAGTGGATTATGTCTTCGAAATTTTGGTCAAAGTGAACGACCCCAAAAATGTGGATGTGGCTCGCCTGGATGTAATGGATACTTTGAGAATGAACCACAATATCGGGCCTGACCAACACGACGATTTTACGGTACGCACGATTCAAGACGCCATTGATATTATTAACACCGTAATGGGAGCGCTCACGCTATTTTTGGCCGCTATTGCCGGCATCTCGTTAATTGTAGGCGGAATTGGGATTATGAATATTATGTTGGTGTCGGTAACCGAGCGGACGCGCGAAATTGGGTTGCGAAAAGCGCTGGGGGCACGCCGGCGCGATATTCTAACCCAATTTTTACTGGAAGCCATACTCCTCACTACTATCGGTGGCATTATCGGGTTTATCTTTGGTATTAGCGGGGCCTTTATTGTGTCACTAGTCGGCAACTGGGCGTTCCATATTAGTTTAATGGCGATTATTCTGCCCCTTTTGATGACAGTTGGATTTGGGGTGGTGTTTGGGATGTATCCCGCCATCAGGGCTTCTCGCCTGGACCCTATTGTCGCCCTCCGCTACGAGTAACTTTACCCGAGGAGGGAATTCGGTTAATATAGGATAAGTAACTTTTTATGATGACATTAGGCGAAGCTCTTACAATTGTGCAGATAATCTTGGCGATTTTGTTGATAGCGGCGATCTTATTCCAAGGTCGCGGGGCATCCTTAGGTGAGGCCTGGGGTGGCAGTAGCGCGTTCTATTCTACCCGTCGGGGGGCGGATAAAACTCTCTTCATCATCACTATTATTTTGGCGGCACTATTTGTGCTCACTGCCTTGGTCAATCTATTTGTGAAATAAGCATTAAAATAATTGATGTTCTCCGCTGGAGTCCGATACCCGTCCTCATATGGCGTCATCGGACCGATGTAATTACGCAAATCGGAGCGCACTCGAGTTAAGGAGGTGAGGTATTTTGCGCATCCAAAAACGACTTAGTCCCGATAGTTTGACTCAATCCCATCATCTATTGAGATGGTTGTCGGGTAGTTATCGGTTTGGGTTTGTGGCGCTGGGGGCGATTAGACATATTGCCAGCAAGTTCTCGCGCCAAGAGCGGCTCACGACAGCGGCGCTTTTAGCCGTCATTGTGGTGTGTAGCGGTGCGATTATGATTTGGAATGATCAAAAAGGCACAGTCCAGCCCCTGCGCGGCGGAGTGTTTATCGAAGGGGTTCTCGGGAGTCCCCGCTTAATTAATCCCCTGTATGTCCAAGCCAGCACGGTGGATGGCGATATTGCTAAATTAGTTTTTGCCGGTTTGGTTAAAATGAGTGCCGGCCGAGAGTTTCTGCCGGATTTGGCTGAGAGTTGGGAAATTCAAAACAAAGGCAAAACTTATGTCTTTAAGTTGCGCGAAAACTTAAAATGGCAAGACGGCGAAGCGTTGACGGCGGATGATGTAATCTTTACTCTAGATGTCATTCAAAACGAGGCCTACACCGGCCCCTTAAAAAACGATTGGGCGGGAATTACTATTACTGCGGTTGATGCCAGAACAATCAAATTCGAGTTACCTGATCCCTCTACATTTTTCCTGGCTAAAACCACACTTGGGATTTTGCCGAAACATATGTTTGCTTATTTGCCAGTAGCAGAGATCGGCGAAGTCAAAAATAACCAACAGCCGATTGGGGCGGGGCCGTATCAAGTAATTGATACAGTGGCGCAAGAAGGATTTAGTTTAGAGCCGAATAAATATTATTATCAAGGTCAGCCCTTAATTGAAAGAATTGTTTTTTCTGTATTTGATGGTGAAAAATCGATGCTGAACGCTTTAGTGAACGGCAATATTACGGCCGCCGGTTTTTCGACCTCTGCCGCTCTCGATGCGAGTAATTTACCTAACATTAATAAAATGTCTATCTATTTTATGGAGCGCTCCGCGCC
>CAYIGX010000103.1:0-2105 GCA_964363095.1 uncultured Candidatus Saccharibacteria bacterium | reverse complement strand
TCGTACTGTAAAAATACGCTCCTAGTCAATAGTTTTTTGCTCCCAGACCTGATTTTTCAACGGCTCATTGATGAGCCGTTGGTTATATACCTTCAGCCCAGCCCTTGGAGCTCGATGGGTTTCCTTGACCGAGCATTGGAGCGAAAGCGATAGGTATTCTAAAAATTACCGCTTGTGAAATCGGTTATACCGATGGGAACAGAAAGGTAGTTTTTAGTTAAATACTGAGCTGGAGCGACTGCGAGAGGACTTTGGTTACTTTCCTCGGGAAAGTAACAGAAAATTGATTTAAGGCCTAGATTCCAAATCAGTTATTAATATATTCAAAGGTGTGTTTGGAATGACAGAGAAAAAGGCGGGAGTGCAATAAAAGAAAACTCCCTTGCGGGAGAATTCCTTTTAACCAATACATTGTCCTGGCACCGACCTACTTTTGCAACCCACAAGGGGTAACTATCATCGGCGCTGAGGTGCTTAACTGCCGTGTTCGGGATGGGAACGGGTGTGACCACCTCGCTTCAGACACCAGGACAATATACTCGTTGGATGAAGAGATTAGAGAATAGGGATTAGAGTATTAGTGTTTGCAACACATCCCCTCTCAATCTCCCCTTTATTAAGGGGAGAAACCTTACGCATCAGTGAAATCAGTTTTTAATCAGTGTAATCAGTGGTTTTACTTTTTATCAAGAAGTTCGCGGAGTTTGCGGGTATTGCTTTCAATAGATAAAAATGCGGTAATTCCTTCGGACAAAGTGAAAAAAATCATCGTATAAAGAACGGCACCGATCATGACCACTAATGCTAATAACCACGAGGAATTGTAAGTGTTAGTTAAACCTAATTTGCTAATTACGCCGGGATCCACCAGTACTTCGATGGCTGCGGCAAGCCCTGCAAACAGAGTAATCCAGCCCAATACTTTCATTAACATTGAGATAGTGATTAACATTTTAAATCTTTCGGATTTATTTTTTTTCATTTGTTAGAAAATTAGCTGGTTAGTGTATTGGTTGGTTAGGAACTTAGCAGGTTAGAATTTTAGAGAATTATCATACTGACCTGCTAACCTGCTGGCCCGCTATTAAGCTGACCTGCTGTTATCATTTTACCACAAAATATTTTTCGTCCTTGATTTACTTTAACTACCGATCAAGCTCTAACTCTAGAGAGAAGTCAAGTGATCGGATTATTAGTACAACTCAGCTCAACCCATTACTGGGCTTACACTTGTTGCCTATCAACCAAGTGGTCTACTTGGATCCTTATTCTTGCGAACGGAAATCTGTTTTGGATGAGGCTTCGCACTTAGATGCTTTCAGCGCTTATCCTGTCCGGACGTAGCTACCCAGCGGTGCTTTTGGTAAAACAACTGGTACACCAGCGGTCCGTTCACTTCGGTCCTCTCGTCACATAACCCCCTATCACTAGGGGTGCAGACTATATCTTCTTCCAACATCTTGGGTTTAGGTTTAAGCCATGCCCTTAGATTTTTATTCGTTGGAGTCGGCGTATTATTGCTTGCTAAACAAGCAATCTCCCCTTTCGGGTCAGTCGTTACGGGGTCAAACCCACCATACTCAATAATTCTGCCTCAGTTTTCTTATGTTTAGTAACATAATTATGAGATTGAATTGTAATTATATAACTTACTAGCTTTCTTAAATCATTCTCCGTTATAATACGGAGCGATTTTTTATCAAGCAATGAGACGGCTTTGTAAAGCGCTCTGGCTTGGTGCTTCTTGAATCGTATGTATGGAATTAGATTACCAACAATAGTTTTGATTTGGGTAAAACCATTAATGCGTAATTCGCTCATTCCATCATTACGATGAGATAAATAACCAATACCCAAAATCTTTTTAATCCAAGTTAGATCTGCTGCATGTCTACTATCTTGATAAAAACAGATAGTGGCCATAAAACGCAGTTTAGATCTACCATCGGATCTCTTTTTGATTTGGAGCATTAAACTACCATCTCCATCTAAGAATCCAGCTATATAAGCTAACTGGTATGTGAGTCGACTTCCCACGGTATTGTCTTAGTTAATTCTGGTCCTCAAGTAAATTGTACCATATTCGCAGAACCGTTAGCGGATAT
>CAYIGX010000102.1:0-2121 GCA_964363095.1 uncultured Candidatus Saccharibacteria bacterium | reverse complement strand
AATTATCCCATTTAGCAAAACTAATCATTTAGCCAAAGCGCTGGGAGTAACTAATTGGCAAACCGGGGTCAAGCTGTTGTCTCACCACGAACGCAAACATCTGCGTTTGGGCCGAATCGGCGAACGTTATTTTGCAGGGAGCTTGATGATCAGTCCCAAACGGAATATTTTGGCAAATATCTTAGAAAAGCGGAGTTTGTTGAAAAGTTTTATCGGCGCCAATCTAAAACAAGCTGCCAAAGAAGAACACAATGTGGCCTGCACTTTAAATGTCGATAACGGCATTACCGTGCATTGCCAACTTAATGCTATGGTAATTTATTTCCAAGATGAGTTTGGCAAAAAAATGAAAATTCATTTAACCACCCTTCAAAATAAACAACCCCAAGATAGTATTTTTAGGGCTGATCAGCTTAATATCGCGAGTAGTTTAAATATGCCCGTCATCTGCGGCAACGAAACTGTGGCCAATACGCCCGTAAAGGTTTTTGGCGTCAGTAAAACCTTGCCGGTTTTGGCCTTACCCTCCACCGCGACGCCAGCCAAACCCAAACGCTCCCGAGGTTGACGCTAAGAGCGCTGTATGTTAGTGTCTATTTATATTTTCCATGACTCAACCACGCCTTAGAGTTAACGAACAAATCCGACTCCCTGAAGTCCTTTTAATAGACGAAAATGGGGAACGAGTTGGAATAGTAGTAACAGCTGAGGCCCTTAAACGAGCCAGGGAGGTTGGCTTGGATCTGGTGGAAGTAGCTCCCACGCTACGCCCCCCAGTGTGCAAAATCATTGATTATGGTAAATATCAGTACGAACAAGAGAAGTCCCTCTCCCAACAACGCAAGAAGAATAAAGCCAGGGAAGATAAAGAAATGCGCTTAAGTTTGGGGATAGATGACCACGACCTACTAATTAAAGCCAAGAAAGTCGATCAATTCCTGTCTCGCCTCCATAAGGTTAAAGTGACAGTCAAGTTTAAGGGCAGAGAGATGGCTCATCCCGAGCTCGGTAAACAGATCATGGACAAGTTCCTCGCTATACTTAACGCCAAATATAGTGTAGAAAAAACTCCAACCTTCTTGAATCGTCAATTATTTACCATCATTAATCCTAAATAGAGGGATTAGCAGGTCAGCTAGTTAGCGGGTCAGTAAGCTCTTTCTAGCATCCCCTTAAAACTAACCTGCTAAGCTCCTAACCTGCTAAAATTCTACAATTATGCCTAAAATCAAAACTCATCAAGGGGCTGCTAAACGGATGCAATTAACTAAAGGTGGCAAATTAAAGCGCCGCAAAGCGTTTCAGAGCCATAACCAAGAAAAGAAAACGGCGGCCAGGAAGCGTACTCAACAAAAAATGCAAGATGTCGCTATACCAAACCAAAAACGGCTACGCCGATTATTAACCATTTAAATTAATTGTATTCCCCTCCTCTCGGAGGAGGGGTGAGCGGTGCCATGTATCGAATGGTACATGGGGGAGGTGGATAAATAATTGATCCACCCTACCCAACCTCCCCTCGATAAGGGGAGGAGCTACGCTTCCTTGTTCCTCAACCCCTTTGTTATAATTATATTACCTATTATTTCATTATTAATTCTTCATTTTTCATTCTTAATTATTAATTGGGCACAGCCCTTATACTATGACCAGAATTAAACGGGGGATCCTGACACAAAAAAAACACAAGAAGTTGCGCAAGGCCGTAACTGGTTTTAGGACCTCGCGTCGGCATTCGGTTAAATTGGCCCGTCAAGCTATGTTGAAAGCCGGGGTCTATGCTTATCGCGACCGTAAAGCCAAGAAAGGTGAATTCCGGAGTTTATGGATTGTTCGAATTAACTCGGCATTGCAAACTTTTGGTTTAGGTTATAACCAATTTATGCATCAACTTAAAACCCAGAAGATCGAGATCGATCGCAAGATTCTGGCCCAACTCGCCCATCAACACCCCCAAATCTTTGCCGCTTTGGTCGAAAAAACCAAGTAAATCCCCTTTCTCGATTTGTCTTCTGGCAAATCGACCCCGAGCGATCCGCCAGCTGGCGGAGAGGGGTTACTTTTTTTAACTCAATAACAGCTCGGCATCTACGGGGCTGTTTTAATTCGCTAAAAATGAGA
>CAYIGX010000101.1:0-2126 GCA_964363095.1 uncultured Candidatus Saccharibacteria bacterium | reverse complement strand
AAAATATATACAAACTGGATGTCCCGGTGATCGCCAATGTCGAAGCCGGCCCCTCCTGGGGGAACACTAAATCTATTAGGTTATAGCCGTATTCAGAGCGGAGAGTATGGAGCGCACTACAAACAACACTATCACTGCCAATGAAACGATTGGCAATAACGACCCCTGCCCTTGCGGTTCGGGTAAAAAATACAAGAAATGTTGTATCTATCAAAACCGAGTAGAGTTAATTGTCCCATATTATAAACAACGCCATAAGAATTCTTGCGGGGTAGCTGCTCTAGCAATGGTTTATTCATATTATGGTATATATAATTTTGATCAGGTCTCATTTTTCAACCAACATGCAGTTCCAGAACCTCACAGCCAGAATGATCTCCGCATAAATACTCTGACATTAGTTACTGATGCCCAAGAAAAGGGTTTTGCGGCTAATTTTAATCAATTAGGAGATATCTCCCCCGCATCAGTCAAGGACTTACTGCTAAGATACTTAGAAAAAAATGTGCCTCTTATTGTATGCCAACAATTATCAGCACATTCTCTTGCTGGGCATTTCCGGGTAGTGACTGGTTTAATCAACAACCAGTATGTACGTTTGCATGACCCCTCAACTGGCCCGGATAGGTTAGTGCTCCTAAGTGAATTTTGTGCCTTATGGCAAAAAACTAGCAACGAAACCGTCCAAGGGGGTATATATATAACCATACAAAGAAATGCCTGAGTTACCAGAAGTAGAAACAATAGATAATAAATTTAAATCTAAATTCTCTATCTGAAAAATGAATCACACAAACATCGAAATTAAAGCTAGGATTAATAATCCCGATCGGATTCAGGGGGTTTTAAGGTCTCACAAAGCGGATTTTAAAGGTACGGATCATCAAATAGATACCTATTTTAAAGTAAGTACTGGCCGACTAAAATTACGCGAAGGTAACATCGAGAACTGTCTTATCTATTATCAGCGCGTTGACCAAGCTGGCCCTAAACAATCTGATGTTATTCTTTACAAAACCGGTCTCAATTCGCCCCTCAAGCAAATTCTCACCCAATCATTAGGGGAACTGGCTGTGGTAGATAAAGAACGAGAGATTTATTTTATTGATAATGTAAAATTCCATATTGACCGTGTCAACGGCTTAGGTTTATTTATGGAAATCGAGGCGATTGATGCTGATGGAGATATTGGTAAATCTAAATTACTCGAACAATGTCATTACTACATGCAGATATTGGGAATCTCTAAGAAAGACCTGATTATCAATTCATACAGCGACCTGATATTGGAGGAAGTCAATGCCCGAATTACCTGAAGTAGAAACAGTGGCAAAATTAAAACCCGCCGGAATGGCGGGGTTTTTAATGGGGTGGGAGCAAATGTGGTGCAAGAAATTACTTTTTGTCGTCGGGGCCGTTGGGACTGGATGAGTTTTTAACTATCCCCAAAATTTTTTCGATATCAATAGGTTGGGAAAGATTGGCCATATCTAGAAAGTGCTCCCAGACAGGTGAGGCTACCCCATCGACTTGCCCCTGGATAATGGCATGCACTAGATCTAACAAACAATTGCAATCATCCAGCCACAATGCAATGAAAAGTGCACTAAGCTGGCTCTGCTGATAAGCACCCACTAAGCCAAATTTCACCACCGCCTCTTTGTACGTCGGGGGCATAGTTACAATTTGGTTTACTTTCGGGTTTGCGCTACTCCGCAAAAACTGGATGCGATTGCCGCACCATTCCACCCCACTGGCCATAGCAATCTCAATGTCTTTAACAATTTGCAATTGCTTTTCTGGGGATGACCCTAATAAGATATGTCTGAAAGTGTCTGTATAAGATATTGACTCCGGCATCGCTTAATTCCTCCTCATTGTCAATTTTCAATATTATATTTGTTTTTGGACTATATGTCAATTTTTTAGCTCCCAGGGTTGGGAATTTAATAATTAGGTATTTGACAAACAATGCGATAAGGGCTATGATTTTATCTTATCGCACCTTGCGACAATCTTCACAAAAGGAGGCCATCAGATGGTCGTAGTCGCACCAAGTCCAAATATAAAAACTGTGCTCGATTTCCTTAGTGATTCTTGGGCAGATATGAGCATTAAGGAATGGG
>CAYIGX010000100.1:0-2166 GCA_964363095.1 uncultured Candidatus Saccharibacteria bacterium | reverse complement strand
ATCTCCTGCACTGGTATACCATAACGGTATTGAATATCATAGATACGGTTATAAGGCCAACCATGCTCCTGGATGGCCTTCCAGATATCAGCATAGGACCAATCATAGAGAGGATAGAATGAGTAATGTTGCCGGCGCTTGTCCAGTATCTTCCCCCAAGTTATCCCTTTGTATTTTGCTGAACAAGTCAGGGCCATAAAACGATTAGGGGATTCCTCCGTCCTGACCCCTGCGATATAGCAGGTTTTGGTTGTGGGGAACTCCTTTCGGATAATGGCGGAGAAGAGCCGGTGAAAACGATCTGTCCCGTAAATATTTTCCTTCACGCTAACGGGGTCCTGAGGGTGAATCCAATCCCTCTTCCGCTCTGGATCCCAACAGTAAAGCCAGTGCTCCGTTTGCGATGTTGCGTTGAAGAGCTTTATCGGTATTTGATACCATTTAGGCTTCACGTCCGGATGGTACATAATGCAGCGGATTTGGTCTATGGTGGCGGCCCATTCTGCCTCCTGATCTATGAATAATACTTGCAGAGGGAGCCGCCCCGTTTCCCTTGCTACCTGAAGGCAGAGATGAAAAGAAACCGTGCTATCCTTTCCCCCGCTAACATTACAGATTACATTAGGAAATTCCTCGAATAGCCAACGTAGCCTTTCCAAGGCGGCATCATAAACATTGATAGTCCGATAGATCTTCATAGCATTAACCGCACCTTCGTAACCGCCTTAAACCGATGGATAATGAGAGCACCTCGCCTTAACCATTGAGGTAGGGACATCGCCGTGCAGGTGGCTTCGACATAGGGTATTCCATGGTTCCGGGCCATCTTGAGGTGATAATCAAGAAGTCGACTGTAATAACCATGACGCCGGAATGTCGGTAGAATGAAGCCGTTTTTTAATTTCCAGTGAGTAGCATAGCGTACTAAACCGGCCATTCCTATCAGCTTAGTATCTAACCATAGGCCATATAGCTCCGTGCTCGGGCTAAAAATTAAGCCAGACCGCCTGGCCTCTGGAATAAAGGCGCTGATTGCCGCCATTGTCACTGGGCGAATAATTAGGACCTCGCTCGGTTGATAATCCTCGTGGGTAGAAATAGATTCCCCATAGTCCAATATTCCCATCCGTCTACCTCTAGATAGATATAGGAACGGCCCTTGAACTGCTTCTTTAAGCCGTTGCTCTGGATATATTGCACCGCCTCCAGAAAGATCGCATTCCCGCTTTCAGGGGAGACAGTATATTCATGCGGCGTTTGCGGTTGAGTAAGGGCATATCGCCAGGTACAGGATGAAATATAATCCCGGAATTCCTGTATATTATTCATGTTTTTGAGTCCTTAAATACATCGCCGGCCTGAATGCTAAAACTAGCGCCACATTCGGGGCAGTTAAGTTTCACTAGTCTTTCCATATTTGCCTTAAATTTTTCATTGAAGGCCTGCTCCATTTCAGCGGCGCGACCTTCAATGACAGTCTGAAGGGGAGGTGAGACCATCTCAGCGAAGTTAGGCATCGGCTGCGTCTCCCCATTAGCTAGTGCCTCCAGCATGGCATTCACAGACCGGGATTCAAAGGTAATCTCCCTTAGCACAGCCAGCATCGCGTCTGCATCGGGCTGGGCCATCGCCCCCAAGGGATCGTAGGTCATCAAGAGCTTCCGCGCTTCTTCTTTATCCACGTCCAGCACCAGTACAGGCACTTCGGCCTCTGGGTTTAGCCCGGCCCGCAGGTGGCCGTCCACTAGGGTCAGTTTCCCGCCGTCCTCGTAGGCCAACAGCGCCCCAGCGAAACCCACCTCAGAGAGGACGCCCCGCAATGCCTCCATCTGAGCCGCTGAATGCCTTCGCCAATTAGAGGGATTGCCCGTTAGGTCTCCGGCCCGAACTCGCTCCAGGCGCAGTACCCGATCCCGCCAGGGTGCCAGCCTAACTTTGCTTCTCATCGTTATTATCCTTCCCGCTTTCCAGCTGCGCCCTTCGCCACTCGCCCAAGGGCACCTGCTGGTCCCCCACTTGTATCAATACATTCACCGAGGCAACAGCCACGGCCTGGGCCTGGGCGTCTGTAGGTTGCTTGTCGAGCCCCATGTAGCGGGCCTCTCGTTCTTGTAAGCGAAGTTCTATCTCGATACCCTTGGAATCCCCCTTGGAGGCCAGGGGCCA
>CAYIGX010000099.1:0-2179 GCA_964363095.1 uncultured Candidatus Saccharibacteria bacterium | reverse complement strand
GGATCTAGTGAAACCTTCGTTTCCTTGATTTTGCCGCATATCATTCCTTCGATGCAATATAAGATTCCCGAACATTGGTTAACACATTTGCCCAAAAAGTAACGGAGGCGTTCAAAGGTTCCCTAGTGTCGAATGGAAACCGACACGATAGCGCAATAGCATATGGGAGCTTAACTGCGAGGCCTACAAGCCAAGCAGATACGAAAGTAGGATATAGTGATCCGACGGTTGCACATGGGTGCGCCGAAGCTCAACGAATAAAAGTTACCCCGGGGATAACAGGCTTATCAGGTCCAAGAGTCCACATCGACGACCTGGTTTGGCACCTCGATGTCGGCTCGTCGCATCCTGGAGGGGAAGCACCTTCCAAGGGTTTGGCTGTTCGCCAATTAAAGCGGCACGCGAGCTGGGTGAGCGTTTGTGAGCCCAGTAAAAACCTGCTCATAACGGTGAAGCCTTACTCCTAATGTTAAAATTAGGGTATGAAGGTAATACCGTGGGAAGATAATCAATTGCTTTCCGATCTACAGAAAGACATCATCATCGGATGTCTGTTGGGTGATGGTCGGTTAGAGTGTCGCGCAACAAGCGGCACAGCGCGCTTCCGCGTACATCACGCGGAATCACAATATGAATTATTGTTCTGGAAGTATGAAAAATTCCAAAACTTGGTTCATGGCGTGCCATGGAGAACGGAATGGTTGGATAAGCGGAATGGACGTGTGTACGGCTCGTGGTTTTTCCACACTCGTACCAGCCATGTTTTCAAACCATTTCATCAAAGATTCTATCAAAAAGGAATAAAAATTATCCCGAAGGATATCGGGAAGGATCTGACGCCACGAGCGTTAGCGGTGTGGGTTATGGATGATGGGTGCAGAACATCCCATGAGATTATCCTGAACACTCAATCGTTTACGTTTGATGAGCAAAACTTCCTTCTCAAGGAGCTCAAAAAGCTCTACGGCATCCGTGGGACGATTAATCGGGACCGCAGAAATTATCGGCTTCGATTCGGCAAGATGGCGGCAGCAGAACTGTCGCGTCTGGTTGAGCCATTTATAATCGAATCTCTTCTTGCAAAGATTGTCCCCGTATCGACTGAGCTCGGTAAGATGACCGAGCCGGTGGTGGAGTAATTCATCACAAAACGCAGGATTACGCAACGTGATGCGTAATAAGGTATAGTCAGTACCATTGGAAACAATGGAATATATGTCAGAACGTCGTGAGACAGTAAGCAATTGACCATGCTGTCTAAGTAGCTTTGTCTAGCTACTCCCTCACCAATTTGAAATTGGAGAGGGGTAAACTTGGCTAAATGCTGGAAACTCTGAGTATCTCATACTACTATTGCTGGATTGGTCTCTATATGAGACAATATATCTAGTAAAGTGAAAATGTATGAGTGCAGACAATCAGCAGGAAAGACTAAGTTATTATGTTGCGGGATATGTAGATGGAGAAGGTAGTTTTCATGTGGCTATCCAAAAAACTGCTAATGTGCGACTTGGGTATCAAGTGATTCCAGAGTTTCATGTTAGCCAGAATCCAGAAAGAGCATCTGTATTAAGAATGATTCAGAAGTTGCTCCAGTGCGGATATATAAAAGATAATCACAGATTAAAAACTTCAGATAGAAGTCAGGTGCTGGTTGTTAGAAACCGACGCGATCTTTTGTCGAAAGTGATACCTTTTTTCCATCACTACCCCTTACTATCTTCGAAACAGCAAGATTTTGAAAAATTTGCTGAAATCGTTGAAGATATGCGACAAAACAAACATCTAATCAAAAGTGGTCTTAAAAAGATTATTGTCAAAGCTTTTTCTATGAATAATAAAGGACAATATCGCCAATTAAAATTAGATGACATACTTAATAACTTAGAATCCTCAGAGACTGTACGCCAGGCCCGTTCCTAAGGAACGGAAAGATACAGTCCGAACTGTATAGCGATATGCAGAGCCTATTAGAAACAATAGGACGCCACAGAGCATCGGAATATTATGGATGTGGTTTTGCAAAGTAACAGATTGTCGGTCTCTATCTGCTGTGCATGTAGGAAATTTGAGGATAGTCACTTCTAGTAAGAAATTGCTACTTAGCAGAGTAATCTGCTATGACAATTCGGCTAATAACGGTGGAATCTTGTTTGTTTTGTGGTTCGTTGATAACTAT
>CAYIGX010000098.1:0-2203 GCA_964363095.1 uncultured Candidatus Saccharibacteria bacterium | reverse complement strand
CAGTCGCTCTCGCTTTGCCTAATATAAAATCCCCTTGCTGCTCTCGCCAAAACTCATCCCTAATTTTGTCATCCTGAACTTGATTCAGGATCTAAAATTAGGGATTCAGACAATTTGGCTTCGCAACGGGGATTTTATAAAGGCAATATGCTCAAACTCCAATGCTCGGTCAAGAAACTTAACAGATAACGCAATTTGCTCAATGGGGTTGGAAAACAAGACATCCTACCTCCAATGTTCGGGTTAAGATCAGAGCGCACCAAAATTGCTATAGCAGATTTGGTGCGCTAATGCTCCAATGGCTGGATTTAGAATGGGGTACAATAGGATTATGGATTTGATTGTATTAGACACGGAAACTACAGGGGTAGAAGCCAAACGCGACAGCATTATTGAGATTGCGGCCGCCAGGGTTAGTAATGGGAAAATCGTGGAAAAATTCCAAACCCTAATTAAGCCCACCAACCATTTGAATGTAACTGTTTCTGTGTTGACTGGCATCAAACCGAACGAGCTAGAAACTGCTCCCGATATCTCTGAAATCAAAGAGAAGCTGTTGGATTTTGTGGGGGATTTACCAATTGTGGGACATAACATCAGTTTTGATACGGATTTTTTGAAATCGCATGGAATTGACCCCTCTGGACACAATATGGATACTTTAGATTTAGCCATAACACTTCTGCCTAAAGTCCCTTTCCACAGCATGCAGTATTTGTCGAAATATTTGGAATTGCCCAATCAGCCCAGCCACCGGGCAATGAGCGATGTGCTAGCGACAGTTGATTTAATTAATGCTCTTATTGGCTTAGCTCAAAATACTCCGGCAAATACGCTCAAAAATATTCGAGAATTAGTTCAAAAATCCGATTGGGAATGGTCGTGGGTGTTCGATGCCAATACTCCTTGGCAATTCACTCCTCCCTCCCGCGAAGCCCGCCATAGCCTTTTGGCGACGGCGGGTCATCCTGGACCGACTGGCCAAGGGCCAAGTTCGCCTACCTGGCCGGTAGGCAGGGATTCAGTATCCAGGCCTGGATTCCGGCTCGGAGGCCGGGATGACGACACCCCACCCATCCTCCCCTTGGTAAGGGGAGGTGTAGGAGGGGTTAACCCGGGCTTCAATGTCTACGAATTATCACCAGAATTGCCGCAAATGGCGACTAACATTAATTTGGCCCAAAATGATCCCAATTCGATTTTGGTAGTGAGCAACGATGTTTTTCAGAAAAGTAATTGGGGGACAATCGGGTTAAGCTCTTATTTTGGCTCAGTTTTACAATTAGACAACGAGCGGTTTAATTTCTTAGTTAATAAACCCAAGATTAAATCAACTGATTTTAAAATAATCATCAAAATTTTATTAACTGGTTATCCAGAAAAGTCGTTCGATCCTGCGAATACCTATCTTACGAAAGATGAATTTTATCTGTGGGAGCAGAAATTAGCTCCATTGCAATTCACCTCTCCCTCCTCCCCCATGTACCATACGATACATGGCGCCGCCAACCCCTCCTCTGGCTCGCCTCGCGGCGGAGCGGGCAGGAGGGGGGCTATAACAAATCCTCCTCTTGATGAGGGGAGGTTAGGTGGGGTGTTGGGCAAAACCGTAATGAATTTTGCTAGTTTTTACGAAATTCTGGATAACAATCCGAATAATTTAAATGATAAAAATATTTATTTGCCCCAATGGGTGGAATTTGATGAATGGGCAACCAATAAATCAGCCAAGATATTCACCTCCCTCTATGTGAATGCGATTGTGGCCAGCCGGCGAGATTTTGTGCATGATTTTGTGGCTGACAATAAATCAGCCGACGAGGTATTTAAAATATTAAATAATCTGGGTAGTGAGTTAAACGATTGGTGGGGAAGTGTCGAGGAACTTTGGGGTGAACAGGCCGCCGGTTCGGCGGTAGAAATTAGCAGTTTACTGGTAGCTGATAAAGCCGGTAAAGCCGTGAGGGTAGGTGCCGAAAAAGTAGTAGAAACATTAAGTAATTACTTGGAGAAAATAAAATCTGCTCCGATTGAAAATACATTAGCGAAACAAAAACAAGTTGACCATACAACTAATTTGTTAGAACAATTTAATTTGTTAATTCATCCCGGCCAGAAAGTAAAAAATTATCTGAATGGTTATAACGACCGGGTGATTTTAAGCGTAGTGGGGCAACCCGTCCCAAACATCTGGCAAACCCCT
>CAYIGX010000097.1:0-2218 GCA_964363095.1 uncultured Candidatus Saccharibacteria bacterium | reverse complement strand
TTTTAATTATATTTTTCAATTTTAAAAACCAATCTAAGTTATTAATCGTATTTTCAACTGCATCATCAGAAATATCCGAACCATAAATATTTAAGTCCAGAAGAGCGGCTTCTTGCAGAACGACACCACTACCACAAAAAGGGTCGTAAATAATATGGGTGCGGTTACTGCGCGTTAAATTAAGCAATATTTGGGCCACTTTTGGCGGCAACATGCCGGACTTAGCGTCAGGCGAAGGTTTGTCCCAATCCCTTTGGGAATAAGATTGAAAATCCTGTACGCTTAAAGTTTTAGCGACGTAGTATTGATCGCGGTCGCGAATCAAAGAGATTTCAGCACCAGTATCGATCAGTTGGTTGTTTTCGACCTGCACGCTCGAGAGCCGCATCGAGCGATCCTCGACATACCTAATGCTGTACTGGTCTTTGAGTTTGCGTTTAATGTTGTAAGCAAAATTATTTAGCCAATTTAGTTCGGCGTAAGTCGGGTCGGGTTCGGCATAGACGCTAATGCCAAAATTAATCTTGCGATCTTTTTGGGCAAAAAATTCTTTAATCAATTTCTCGGGGGTGAGGATTTTTTCCAGTTCAAAAACTTTGCCGCGAAATTCATCCTTAATCACCAGAATCTTAATAATGCCGCCCAATTGGTTTTGAAGTTCAGCAATACTATTTGGTGAGCGCTGAATATCGATCACTAAAATATCATTTAGAAGCGTATATTTCCCGAACAGGATTTTATGGTTGGTTAAGAAGCTCAGAAGCTCAGCCAAGCTTAATGTGGGGTGATTGCCAAATAAAAAGGCGTATTTAATCATCAGGTTCTAGGGGTAGTATCTTTAGTATAATTAAGTGGTATGGAGATAATCAAGCTCACATTTGGGAGTGTGGCTAGGGGAGCCATGGCCAGAATTGCTCGGGTTTTACTGACCGGTGGAGTTGTGGCCTACCCTTCGGATACAGTATACGGCCTGGGAGCCCTAATTAGTTGTAAAAAGGCCGTGGAAAAGATTAGATATATCAAGAACCGAAGTTACGATAAACCCCTGTCTATTCTAGTTCGGGACCTTAATATGGCGGGGCGGTATAGTTATATTACTCAGAACGCGCGAGCTTATCTTCCCGGGCCTAATACTGTTTTAGTGATTAAAAGACCCTTAGTTAAGGATTGGGTGAGCGTGGGAGAAAAGGTAGGTATTCGCTGGCCAAATTTTTGGTTCACGCAAGAGCTCATGCATAATATGGTTGAGCCGATCATTACAACTTCTGCCAATTTAAGCGGTTATCCGCCGGCTTATTCGGTGCAAGAATTATTACAACAGTTGGGTAGTCGCGCTCAATTGATCGATTTGATCGTAGATGCGGGAGTGTTGTTGCGGCGGCGGCCCTCGGCCATCATTGATCTAGCCACTAAAACTATTTTACCGAGATGACTATTGCAGAATTAATTAAACAAGAAACTAAACGCCAGCAAGACACCATTAGCTTGATTGCTTCGGAGAATTATGCTCCCTTAGTCATTCGCGAAGCGGTGGGGTCGGCCTTAATGAATAAATATGCCGAGGGCTATCCGGGTAAGCGATATTATGGTGGCAATACTATTATCGATAAGGTTGAACTGGAAGCAATCAATGTGGCTAAAAAATTATTTGGCGCTGAACATGCCAATGTCCAGCCCTATTCGGGAACACCCGCCAATTTGGCAGTTTACGCCGCTCTCCTAAAAATTGGCGATACGATTTTGAGTTTAAGTTTAGAACATGGCGGACATCTTTCGCATGGTCATAAAGTCAGTTTTGTAAGTTCCGCTTACAAGATAGTGCAATATGGGGTGGATCAAAAAACTGGTTTGTTAGATTATGCCGAGATTAGAAAACTAGCCAGAATTTTTAAACCCAAATTAATTGTCTGTGGGGCCACGGCATACCCCAGGCAAATTGATTTTCAGAAATTTGCCGACATTGCAGGGGAGGTGGGGGCTTACACTTTGGCGGATATTTCCCACATTGCTGGGTTAGTCGCTACCGGCGAACATCCTAGTCCAGTCAAATGTTGCGATGTAGTAACAACTACTACCCACAAGACATTGCGCGGGCCGCGGGGGGCGATTATTCTATGCAAGCAAGAATTGGCTGAGAAAATTGATAAAGCGGTATTTCCGGGAATTCAAGGCGGCCCCCACGAAAATACCATTGCCGCTAAGGCCATCTGTCTGCAAA
>CAYIGX010000096.1:0-2223 GCA_964363095.1 uncultured Candidatus Saccharibacteria bacterium | reverse complement strand
ACTAATGGGGCTAATTCCCTATTAATTCGCCAACAAATTAAAGATAAAAACATTGCCGATATCGTCAATGGCAAATTCGAGCCCCTCAGTTTCGGGCCCGATAATCAAACTCTATTGTTTCGTTCCCAAGGCGCGAGAAATGATTACTATTTAACCCTCAACACTCAAGACGGTGTAATCAAATTAGTTACCAGTGGGCGCAATATGAGCCAGACCCGTTGGTTGAGCGACAAAGAGGTTTTGTGGCTATACAATAATAATCTGTCTTTAACTAATATCGGGTCCGGTAAAACTCAGCTATTGGCTACTGGCATTGTTGACTGCACTTGGCTGGATAATAACTTATATGTGGCGCAAAAAAATCAGACCGGCGTGACCATTTTGGCGCGCATAAATAAAAACGGGGTCAGCGAAGAAGAATTAGCTATCCTCCCGACTGCCGATAAATATTATTTTGGCAAAATCAAAAACCAATGGTTAGTTATCGCCACTCTCAATAATCTGTCGACGATTTGGTTGAGCGAATCGACTGAAAATAATCAACTGACTTGGAAACAACTTGCCGCTGGTGTGCGCTCCCGAGTACTGTGGGATGAAAAATATTTAGTTTATCGGCAAGGCAATCAATTAATGCTGCTCGAGTGGGAAAAATTAGAAAAACCGACAGTTAAAATCGGTACCACCAGCGGCGAACTAGTGCATTTTAGCTTTGATACTATTTTGTATTTAGAAAATCGTATTCTGAAAAGTATCGACTTAACTGGGCAAAATAAATATGACCTCCTCCCCCTCGCCGAAGCTAACGAATTAGTCATTACCGAACCTCAAATCAGCCAAGTTTTGTTTGTGAACCCGAAAAATCAACAATTAACTGCCGCTACGCTCCGCGAAAAAACCACTACCATATTTTAAATCTTCTTAGGTTACAACGGCAGGAAAATAGGAATCTTAGGGATATCAGCAAATTGGCTGATTTGGCTCGTATCCGCTGGTGGCGAAGATATCAGATCGCCTCTTACAATCAACCGTTTCAAATTAGTCCCGACTGGAGTGCAAGTCATTAATGATAATGTCGCCCCTGCGGTGGGATTCAACACATCTGTTTGCGAGGGCAGCACGACAATGCTATCGCGAATTTTATAAACATATTCCTTGCCCTCGTAATAAATATAAACCAGATCATTGGCCCGCAATTTATCTAAATTAGTGAAAATACGGTTATATTCCCCTCCATTCCACCAATAATAAGAACTATGGCCGGTAAAAAAAGCATTACCCACTCGACCCGGTAGAGCTGTGCCCGGATAATGCGCCACCCCGCCTTTGAGAGAATCGAGGATTACCTTGTTGTCGGCGATTTGCGGGAAAACAATCGGGGCATCCACATTAATTTTCGGGATGATAATTTTACTTTCCTTGGTCACAACTTTTTCTTCGATCCTGGGCGCAATGGTCTGGTAATCCGGCGAGGATACCGGCAACCCTAAATTAGTATTCTTTTTGGCAATATCCGGAGCAAAAAAATAATAACTAACCTTAGAATAAATCGTTGGCCCCATTACTATCAAGGAAGAGATTATAAAGAAAAACATAAACAATCCCACGAATTGCAAAACATTAACCGCAAATCTTTTAAATTTGGGCTTAGGTTTTTGGGACTGATGATGAGGCAAGTGGGGATGGCCCGATTCAACTGGAATTTGATAGGTTTGATTCATTTAATTAGCTAGAAATCGCCAGACAACTGCTCTGCTTGGCTAACTCCTTTAAAGTAATAACCCCTTGCACTAATTCACCGCTCGGCAATCCCCAAGTTGGATAAACTTCTATCCCGGCTTTTTTGCAAACTTCAGTTTGGTTAGACCCATCGGGGGTAGAACATTCTATATAATTTAATAAGTTAACGGATGTCCCAAACAACTCTTTTTGGGTTTTGCAATGGCCGCACCAGAAAGCACCATATAATTTATAGCCCTTGTCGGTCAAGCACTGAGCGAGTGTGGCAATTTGTTCTTTGGAAAATTGCGGGGAATTAACGGTCTTGTTGGATATTTGACCAGAGACGCCGTAAGTCATCAACCAAACCACTATCAAGATTAACAATCCCAGGCCTAGCCACATCGATTTATTGTTCATTAAACAAAAGTTTAGTCAATAATATATCTATCTTACGATAAAACAGTACTCACGTCATTTTAGGATAAAAAATAACCCACACATAAA
>CAYIGX010000095.1:0-2257 GCA_964363095.1 uncultured Candidatus Saccharibacteria bacterium | reverse complement strand
TAAGAGCCTCTTGTTCCCAGATCTGATATTCTTTAAACGGCTCATGGGGTTGAGCCGTTCATACCTTATTAGTAGGGCATGAAATATAACAGCCGTTGTGGTTCATGGCCAACGGCTCATCGATGAGCCGTTGAGGTTTTACTGCCATTGGAGGAGAGGTATTTTTATTCTCTTTCTTTGACCGAGCATTGGAGCTCTGGCGATAGGTATTCCAAAAATTACCGCTTCGTGGAGCCGGTATATACCGGCGGGAACGGAAAGGTAGGTTTTTGGTTAAATACCGAGCGAGAGCGACTGCGAGAAGACTTTGGTTACTTTCCTCGGGAAAGTAACAGAAAAACTTATTCTTTGAAGTATTTACGGGTCTTGAGTTCTTCGGGCAGATACGATAAATCGGTTTGGCCTTCTACGGGCGTGTATTTATAATCTTTGCCATAATTTAATTCTTTCATTAATTTAGTGGGGGCATTGCGGATATGCAGAGGCACCGGCAGATTGCCAAATTCTTCCACATCGCGTTTAGCTAAGCCATACGCCTGATAAGCCACAATATTTTTCTTAGCTCGCGCTAAATAAATCACTAACTGGGCTAAATGCACCGAGCATTCCGGCATGCCGATCTTTTGGCAGACCTCAAACACATTATTAGCTAAAACCACCGCAAAATTGTCCGCTAATCCCACATCTTCGGAGGCAAATCTGACCAACCGCCGAGCGACATACAAGGGGTCTTCCCCGGCTTCCAGCATCCGAGTCAGCCAATATAGCCCGGCATGGGCATCCCCGCCCCGAAGCGACTTATGTAGTGCCGAGATGATATTAAAATGTTCTTCGCCGTTCTTATCGTACTGGAGATGCATTTTTTGCAGCACTTGTTTCACCAGTTCCGGTGTGATCGGCTGATTTTGCCCAGCGCAAACTTCCAAAGTATTCAAAGCCATCCGGGCATCGCCATTAGCCAACCGAGCCATTAAATCCAGGCTGTCATCAGAAATTTCTATCTTAGTGTCACCAAGACCATTGGTTTTATCTTCTAAGGCATGGTTTAAAATTTGTTTAATCGCATCCTTGCCTAGTTTTTGCAACACTAGCACCCGGGTGCGGGAAATTAAAGCGGAATTCACTTCAAAACTCGGATTTTCGGTGGTCGCACCGATTAGAGTGACTGTACCTTTTTCGACATACGGCAATAACGCATCTTGCTGGGCTTTATTCCAGCGATGAATTTCGTCAATAAATAAAATTGTTTTTTTGCTTTGCCCTCGGTTAACTTCAGCTTTAACTAAGATCTCGCGCAAATCCTTGAGGCCGCTGCTAACCGCGGAGATTTGCACAAACTCGGCATGGGTTTGCTGGGAGATGATATAGGCCAAGGTCGTCTTGCCGCTCCCCGGTGGGCCCCAGAGAATCATTGAGGGGACATTGTCGGCCTGGATGGCTTCCCTCAAAAAAGATTTATCACCCACCAGTTCTTCCTGACCAAAAAATCCCTCCAGTGTGGCTGGGCGCATCCGATCGGCTAAAGGTGTTGCAAAAACAGCAGTGTTCATAACTGTTTATTATAATACTTCCGGGGGTTGCTTAAATTGACGTGGTCAAGAGGCGATGTCCATCCTACGCTTCATCTCATCGGAAATAGGAAATTATCCTCCTTGCCCGTCCGTAGCTCTTGTGAGTGTAGGAGGGTTCCGATATAGATAGCGCTTCCGTCTTCGCATAAGCTACGCCGGACAAGACGGAGGACAGCCTACGCTTTTGTTTATCTATAATGGCTGGTACAGCCAGCCGAAGCTACTGAATGTAGCGTAGGCTGGAGCCCACGAGCAGACTTGAACTGCTGACCTACTCCTTCATTTGTACCTCTCCTTAACTATCCTTGCCTCATACGAGAGGATTAGACTGTATCTTAGGCATTTCCCTTGCGAGATGAAGCCTCCCTTGTCAGTCGTTCGGGCGATTTTGTCGCCACGGTCTTAATTTGGCACTAACCTTTGACCGTTATTCGGGATTCACCAACAAATTTCTTCGCCAGTGGGCAGAGAGCTAATGCTCTACCATGGAGTTGCTCTACCAGCTGAGCTACGTGGGCATCATACAAACTACGGTCAAATTGTAACAAATCTAACACCTTATAAGCAAATAAAAAACTCCCCTCCAGCTAGGCTGGAGGGGCTAGTAATTAGCGTGTGGTCAGTTATTAACCAGTACCATTGCTGAAAATGTCTGTCCGGCGTCCGTTTGGATCGTCGGCCCCTTG
>CAYIGX010000094.1:0-2268 GCA_964363095.1 uncultured Candidatus Saccharibacteria bacterium | reverse complement strand
TTAGATAGTAAGCGATGGGTGCCGATTACCACATCGATCTCGCGAGTCCGCAGGCCCAAAAGAACCCGTTTTTGCTCAGTTTGGGAGCGGAAGCGACTTAGGGCGGCGATATTCACTCCAAAGGGCGAAAGGCGGTCGGTAAAAGTTTTTAAATGTTGTTCCACTAAAATCGTCGTGGGAGCGAGCAGGGCCACTTGGAAGCCAGAAGTCACGGCCTTGAAGGTGGCGCGAATAGCCACCTCGGTTTTGCCAAAACCCACATCCGCCACTAATAATCTATCCATTGGCTTGGATTGCTCCATGTCACTCAATATTTCTTGGATGACTTGTTCTTGATCAGGAGTTTCCTCATACGCAAACGAATCCGACAACGCTTTTTCCCAAAACTCCGGGCTATCAAAAGAGATACCTTCTTTCAGGGCCCGTTTGGCGTATAGATCTAATAATTCTTTAGCGAATTCTTGGGATTCTTTGCGGATTTGGCCCACCAACCGTTTCCAGCTTTGCGAGTTTAATTTGGAGAGAACCGGTTTTTCTCCAGCGGGAGAAATGAATTTAGAAATCTTATCGATCTGATCTACGGGCGCATAGATCTTATCGGCGTCAGCGTATTTAATAATTAGATATTCCCTGCTGATGCCGTTTACCGTCATGGTGGTGATATCAGTAAGCTTCCCGATGCCGTAATCGGTATGCACGACATAGTCGCCTTTTTCAATTTGGGATAGGAAAGCCAGTTGGCGTTTTTTGGGTGTGGGTTTGGCTGTGATCGAGCGCTCGACAATCGGCGAAAAGATCTCTTTGTCCGTCAGTAACATTATTTTTAAGGCCAAACTCATAAAGCCATCTAATTGAAGAGCTGGCGTAATCGCTAAGGAATTTTCTGCTAATGTTTTGCCGTAGGAAATATCATGATCGGTCAAAGTCGGCAAAAGTTGGTTTTCTTTATCGGTAGCAATAATAATTTTCCAGTCATCAGCGAGGTATTTGGCCAGTTCCCCGGCCATCCGGCCCAAATCATTAGCGAATAATGGTGGATCAGCAAAATCAAACCGGATTAAGTTTTTTTCCTGTCCGCCTATATTTACTAAGTGCCATCCCGGCAATTGTTCTAATTGTTTACTGATAGTCGTGAGGATGCCGTTATCATGTTGATTATTTCCTTGGTAGAGTTCGTATAATAATTGAAACAATTCGTCCGCTTGATTAAAGACCAAAACATAATCGGCGGGGCGATTTTCTATGACATCCAGCAAATAATTGCTCATTTTCTCGCCCTTTAAGGCCTGCAATGTAATTTCAGTATGAGTTTTGACAGTTTTATTGTTGACGGGATTAAATTCGGTGATATGCGCGATCGTATTGCCTATAAATTCAATTCTCAAAGGTGTCGCAAAATTAACCGGATAAACATCCAAAATTCCGCCCCGCATGGCAATTTCGCCGACCTGAAAAACTTTTTGTTGGCGTTCATAGCCAGCGGCGATCAAGATGGCTAAAATTTCTTCCGGATTTTTGGTTTGTTGAGTCGCCAAAGTTAGGGCTAAGACCGGATTAGTCATTGGTTCGATGAGAGCTTGGATGGGAAAAATAAAAATTCCTGGTTCGCCGTTTTTAAATGCCGCCGTGGTCGCCGCTCTGATTTGAAAATTATGGATATACTGTTGGCGATTAATTTGTTCGGATTTTAAATCCGGATAACTCTTGATCGGCCGATCGGTCAGTTGTTTCAGGCCGCGTTCGACCAAGGTTAAATCGCTTTCGTTCCTGACGATGTAAACGATCTTTTTTTGGGTAGTTTCAAGGGCCGATGCTAATAAAAACAACTTGCCTAAAGAAGTTAGGCCAGTAATATACAGCTTGTCTTTGTGCGAGTGTTTTATTAGAGATTTATACGCATCCAGACAGATAAATTGTTTGTCGATGGCAGATAAGACAGAACTCACTTCTTCTTGACGATTAAGGTTTTATATGGTATAATTAAAAGATAGCTCTTTGAAATTTTCGTGTGATATAATTATCTGTTTGGTGTCCACAACTGTGGTAATCCACAGAACCTATTACCTATTTTCGTCATTCCGGGCTTGACCCGGAATCCGGGGCCCAGGTCATAGAGATCCTGAATCGAGTTCAGGATGACTGAGAGAAAATAGAATAGCAGGGGACAAACATTGAAATCGGTGGAATCTTGCTTGCGACATTTCTCACCCTCCCCTCCTTGGGTGGAGCGTCGCAGGCCGGACTCTCCAGATTTCTTTTAGCAGTGCT
>CAYIGX010000093.1:0-2296 GCA_964363095.1 uncultured Candidatus Saccharibacteria bacterium | reverse complement strand
CTGGCCGGTATCGTCCAGAACCACAATCTGCCGACTTTCGATGGCGATAATTTTGTCGGCTCCAATAATTAGATCAGGTTGATGGATGATGCCAAGAATGCCGGAACGGATATAGATTTTTTGGATGCTGGCATCTGTAGTTTCAAACAGAACTTCCTCAACTGTACCTAATCTTTTGCCAGATTGGGTAACGACGGGGCTTCCGATCACTCGGTGTTTTTGACGGATAGATTTAGGCAAACGCACTACTTCGTTGGGTGGGACAAGGACTTGCTGATTTTTGACTACAATCATTTTGGGGCCGTATTCGACAATATCGATAGTGGCTACGGCCAATTTGTGTGCCCATAATCCGGGGGGCTTAACCATAAAAGCGCTGATTTGTTTGCGGTCAGGATTGATCACCCAATTTACAACTATGCCAAGATCCTGGCTATTATCTAAACCAACTATTTTAGCTCCGACTAATTCAGTGATTGATTTCAACATAACTCTTTGGGATGCGGTTAGCTGTGCTGGAATCCGGGATTTGTAAATATCAGCACTTATTAAATTAATTATACCCTAACTCTGCTTGCCAAAGCGGGGCCAAAAGCATACAATCAAACATAGCTTTTAAGTCAGAACTATGGTCAAAAATGGATTAATTTGGGGATTAGCACTCGGCCTGCTGATTTTAGGCGGTTGCGGAGTAAAATCCGAAGAACCGGCGGCAGTTTTTGCTAAAATGACCCAGACAATGAGCCAGATTGAGCAACTGGAATTTTCCGGGGAGTTTAATATCTTGGGCAGTTCGACAGTGGCTCTATTGCAAGGATTGCAAGATTTGCGAGTATCCGGTAGCGGCCGGGTGAATTTAACGAATGCCAATAATATAAAATATCTATTGAACCTGTTGATTACCGGCATGAGCAGCGAAGGCAAAACCGAAATTGGGGCAGAGTTGCGCAGTTTCCCAGATGTTAATTATTTCCGCCTGACGCAGATCACTATGCCTTTGGGGCTGCCTTTCTCATTAGCGCCTGATAATAAGTGGTATCAAATTAAATCCGGCGGCCAAAATCGCGAATTGCTGGGTTCCAACCAACCCTTGACTCCCGACCAGCTGCAATTGATTCGCGGATTAATCGCCAATACTAAATTATTCAATGTGGTGCAAAAATTTCCCGACGAAACAGTCGGCGGCACTCGCGTCTATCATTGGCAAGTGGCTGTCGATAAAGCCGCTACCCGGGGCCTATTGCAAAATTGGTCTAATCTGACTAATCCGGAGGATAGTATTAATCTCGAGCAGTGGGCCGCTATGTTAAGCGATTACACTTATGAATTTTGGATTGGTAAATATGACCATCGTTTAATGCGAGTATTGATTAAGGGTTGGTACGATAGTTTGGATCAGCAACGGGTAGAATTTAACACCCAGATTAATTTTGATCGCTTCAGTTCCATTCCAGCGATCGAACGGCCGACCAATGTGCAAGAATTTAATCTCCGCCAACTACTGGGACTACCTAACGCTACGCAGTAACTGATATAATTTAAGTGTAAATTAAAAAGTGTCATCCTCGGGCTTGACCCGGGGATCCAGACAGAAAAATAAAAAACGTTTTGTTAATTTTCTTTTCTGGATTCCCGCCTTCGCGGGAATGACAAAAAAACTGGAAGCCCTTTTCTTAATTTTTAATTGCGCTTTAGCGTCCTGGGCCCATAGCTCAATGGTAGAGCAACAGCCTTTTAAGCTGGGGACGCAGGTTCGATCCCTGCTGGGCCCACCACGAACCACTCACCTTCGGTTCGGGTTCATGGCGCAGCCATGAAGTGTAAATAATAAAAGTGGTGAGTGCCCTGCACCGGAATTTTGCTATGCAAAATGACTGGTACATGGGCAATATAATGGCAATTTTTGGTTTGTCTGAAAGGGATCGAACCTGTGAAAGGGGTCGGCCCGCTTCGGCTCGAAACTAGGTGAGGAAAACGGGCCTTCTCCTCCCCTTAAAATAAAGGGAGGTTGGGAGGGGTTATTATTTTATATTCATAACTCCCCCATGTACCATGCGATACATGGCACCGCTTACCCCTCTTATCTTAAGAGGGGGATACTCCAAAGCCATGGGCAATTGAAATTCTTAAACGGCTCATAGATGAGCCGTTGAAAAAAAGGCAGTTGTAGTATAATTTGGGTATGACCCCCTGGCCCTAGCGGCCAGTCAGGGCAAGAGAGTAGGGCTCATAACCCATCACCTCTTGCCCTTTTTCTTTCAGCGATATTTACTATAGTGAAATTAGTGTTTTAGGG
>CAYIGX010000092.1:0-2380 GCA_964363095.1 uncultured Candidatus Saccharibacteria bacterium | reverse complement strand
TCCAAATTTGCCAACATTTCGTCCAAGACAATCTTGCCGCCCAGAGAGGTAGCCATCTCGCGACCCTTAGATCCACCTAATTCAACTGGCTTCCCCGTGATGCATCCTGGCACCCACGCCCCCGCTAATCGCGCATACTCATCCACCATCCAAGCCATGGTTTGGCTATCCGTGTTTACATCCGGGGCTGGGACATCTAAATTAGAGCCAATTTTAGAAAACATGGCTCGAATATAGCCCCTGGATAATCTTTCCAATTCGGGCTTGGACAGTTTCTTTGGATCTACTTGCACCCCACCTTTGCTCCCGCCAAAAGGAATCCCGGCTACAGCGCATTTCCAAGTCATCAACGAAGCCAAGATCTGGGCTTCCTCCACATCTACGCCCAAATGAAAGCGAATCCCTCCCTTATATGGCCCCCGGGCAGAATTATGTTGTACCCGAAAAGCGGACAAGTTAATTGTTTGCCCAGAATCTAACTCTAAAGGAAGCTCGACCGCAATAATGTTTTCTGGAAGAGATAATTTGACTAAATCCGCCTCGGACAGATTAAGCCGGACAGCAGCTTCTTTTAAAGCGGCTTGGTGGGCAGGTAATTCCATATAAAATTATTTATCGGAGGTTTCCCCCAAGCCCTGAATATAATTATACGCCGATAAGGCCGCTTTGGCACCCTCACCGGCCGCCACAATCATTTGTTTAAATGGCACGGCAGTGGCATCACCAGCCGCAAATACCCCTTTCACTGATGTTCGACCATATTCATCCACCACAATTTCTTGTTTCTCGTTTAGTTCTACAAAATCTTTCACAAAATTAGTATTGGCATCTCCGCCAATTTCAATAAATACTCCCTGCACATCTAATATCTGTTCAGTTTTGTCTAATATCTGATTAATTTTAATCTGCTCAACAAAACTACTGCCAATAATTTCTTTAATTTCGGTATGCAAAATCTTTTCTATATTGTTTAATGTCGCTAATTTGTGTAGCAATACTGCTTCCGCTTTGAATTTGTCGTTGCGATGTATTAAATAAACCTGTTTAGCTATACTGGCTAATAAAATTGCTGCGTCAACGGCGGCATTACCTCCACCAATTACAGCCACATCGCGACCCGCAAACAAGGGAGCATCACAGGTGGCACAATAGGCCACGCCTTTGCCGGTAAACTCGGCTTCTCCCGGCACATTTAACTTGCGTGGAGTTCGCCCCATCGTTAAAATTACGGCCTTGGCTTTGTATTCTGTGCCGTCTTCTAACTCAACTTCGAAACTATCTCCATCTTGCTCAATTTCTGTGACTAACCCAGTTTTAATCTCTGCACCCGCGGCTATGGTTTGCGCTTGCCATTCTTTAACCAGCGTTAAACCGTCTGTTTTACCAAAACCCGGATAATTTTCGACACAAGCTGGCAAAATAGCTTGTCCGCCCATAGTTTGGCCAATGACTAAGGTCTTTAACGATCGGCGAGAAGTATAGAGCGCCGCCGTTAAGCCCGCGGGACCAGTTCCGACAATAATGACATCATAGAGCATAGCTATAATATTTTAGCTCTTTTAGTATAGCACCCAATAAATAACAGCCCATCGGGCTGTTATTCAATCGCGCTAAATCTGGTATAAAGATTAGAACTGGGGATTGCCCTCGTCATCTACTGCCAAATTATTGACTTTACCAGCTTTCGCTTCTTCATCCTCCAATTCATCCAAGCTAATATCGCCCTCTTCTTTGGTAGCCGCTTTGGCTGGCTTAGGCCCTTCTGCATCATCCCAATCATCATCGTCTTCCAGGTCTGCTTCCACTTCTTTTTTAACCTCTAGTTCTTCGTCTTCCACAGGCACATTCAGGTCGAGCTCGTCGTTCATGGTTCCTCCAATTAATAAATAAAATCCTTTGATATAATCACCTGATTAATTTTAGGCATAACGTTAATTTAGCACAGTATTTTCTGCTGTCAACACCCCCGCAAAAATTACCCATCAAAAAGTATTCTTATTTATGGCTTCTTATATGAATTTTACCAGAGCAACCACGCACTATTCATCTTGACAAATAAGCTAATCCGTTGTAGTGTAAGACATTATTTGACAACTTCTGCCTTGAAACAAAAGGAGACAACCATGGCTGAAAAACCGGAAGCTAAGAAATCGGTAAAGGTTTTCGAGCTCATTAATCCTGAGTTGACCGACGAGGAAATCGCCACGGCCCTTTCGGAGAATAACGGGGACAACATCCAAGTTATCTTAGACGCAAACGCCCCCGGCATATTTTATGAACCAGGATTATATAGTTGGGTTGGAACCAAGGTAGACAAAACACACTTCACCGTGTCATTATGCTACCCCAGCCTCCACGAAGCAGCCAAAACAATCGCCAC
>CAYIGX010000091.1:0-2402 GCA_964363095.1 uncultured Candidatus Saccharibacteria bacterium | reverse complement strand
TTCAAATTTAGCTTTGGTAGTGTTTGCCAAAGACCCAAATCTTTCTAAGTGTTGTTCATTTATGCCGGTCAAAATTCCATAGTCCGGTTCTACCATCTCACATAATTCCTTAATTTCTCCTCTTTTATAGACCCCCATCTCACAGATAAAAAAATCGTAATTGGCATCCAGTTCCAGTTCCACCACTTTGGCAATTCCGAAGACAGTATTAAAACTTTCCGGTGTCCTTAACACTCGATATTTCTTTTTTAAAATTTGATACAAAAACTCTTTAGTAGAGGTCTTACCATAACTGCCAGTTATGCCAATTACTTTAAGATTTTTTAAGCAGCGGATCTTGTTTCTAACTCGGGTTTTGGTAAGCCTTCGATTGATTATTTCATACGGCTGCAAAATTATTAGAGCCACAAACATTAATGGCCAAAAACCGCCCGATAAAGCATAAATAAACCTGGCTTTGTTGGTCCAGACCAATGATTTTTTATTTTCCAGGGAAAACTTAAAAGGATTTTTTACCCACCAGCGCAAAAATCTGACCGGGTTATAGCCCTCTAACTGCAATATATGCAAATGAGATTTCATATTCCCTCTTCCGCTAAAATCCTCATAAAATCCTCCGTCTTTTTCTGATGTGGCCAATGAGTGGCTCCCCAGACAATTCTCAACACCGAGTTCTTTATCCCCTCGTGCAACATCTGAGCTTCTCTCAAAGACAACACCATATCCTTCTCCCCCCAAATAATCAAAGTGGGAGCCGAAATCCGGCTCAGTTCATTTCGCAAGGGTTGATTAACTATCTTTACAAAAGTCTTTCTCATCTCTCCCGCCTGGCGATAGTCTTTTGATCCCAACTGATTCTTGATCTCTTGCGGTAGCCAAAAAACCAAGGGTCTTATTAACTTAATCATTTTGGACTTCAAGTTTTTTATTTCCATCCCCGCCGCGTCCACCAAAATTAATCTTTCTACCAAATCGGTCCGAGCCGCTAACAAAATAGCGATCCGGCCGCCGAAAGAATGACCCAACACTATTGCCTTCTTAATTTTTAAGCTCTCCAAAAACTTTCGCGTGAACTCGAAATACTCATATATTCCCCAGTCAGTAACTGGTTTTGAGCTACCTCCAAATCCCGGTAAATCAAGCAAAATTATCTTGTACCTAGACTTAAACTCGTTACTGAATGGCAGCCAATCTGCAATCCCGCTTTTCCATCCATGTAAAAATCAGCATTGTCTTGTTTACCCCGCGAAGCCTTGGCGAAGTGGGGCCCATCACCTCATAGTTAACTAGCAACTCATCTACCACTTTTTGCATGATGCAATTATAGCGCCCTCATTTGCCTCTTGAGACTGGCTATTTCCTTTTTGATAGCCACTCTTCGGATGTACCAAATGTCGTGCTGTTCCATAACATGCTTGGCCCCCTCATTCTCCTTATAATCATCCCCCATATCAGCGTCTATCCGCCGCTGGGTAATTTTGTCTATATCTTCATTCTCCATCTGACGCAATTTAGCCCGCAGCGCCGTCAGTTTAATTTGCAATTTATCTAAATAATTCATAACCGGCAATTATTGCACCAAAATTTGACTTGTAGCAAGAGGGGGGTATAATGCAAAATACAAGTTGCAATTAAGCAGCTTATAGAGGGGTTTGGAGATAAATCCCCAGGGGCACCCAAGTGGGTGCTTTTTTATTTGGCTAAGAACTCCCTTACCATCTTTCCTAACCCTGAAACATCTTCGTAGCTGTGGTTATCTCCAGGCACTTCAATTAGCCTAAAGTTGGGTTTATCTAGTTTCTCTACTTCGCTTTTTAGCTGGGCAAAAGAAATGGCGGGGTCACTAGTCTTATCGATCACCAGCACCGGAACATCTACTTTGGCTGCCAGTTTTTCAGGATCAAGGCCGTTGTTTCTGGCCCAATTCCAAGCCGGACCAACCAGAACCGTTTTTGCCGGCTTAATTTTTCCCTCGGCCGCTAATATTAATGTCAACCAACTCCCGGCTGACTTGGCAAAAATCACATATTCACCCTGGCACATTTTCGCCAATTTCTGTCCTTCTACCTCAAAATTCATATTCTCTACTCCACTTTCCCAATGGTCGTAATACAAAATCTCTGTTTCAAAATCATCCTTTAATTCATCCCGAACCTGTTCAGTCCACATCTTATTCTTCAAACTCATCCCACCCAAGAGAATTAATTTCATAATGAGAAATCACGCAGGCGCAAGTGGTCGGGAGCGCAGCGGGAAGCCGGCAACGACCAGGCCGGCGAGCACCCGCACGCCACTGCGCCGAGTGACTTAACTTGCCTTAGTTAAACTTTTGAGAAACTCATCGTTGGTCTTGGTCTTTATAAGTCTAGCAATCAAAAGTTCGGTGCGCTCGTCTACACCCA
>CAYIGX010000090.1:0-2487 GCA_964363095.1 uncultured Candidatus Saccharibacteria bacterium | reverse complement strand
TAGCGACAATTTTTTGGAAATAGCCGTACGCCATTTCGGGGTAATCTTCGTGGGTAACCAGTTCGCTCTTGGCGGAAGAGATATAATTTAACACGGCGCCGGGGGCGAATTTCTGGGTATCTATATTTAGTTCGTTCATGGCTTGTTTAACCGCAGTAGTTTGTTCGTCAGTATCTAAAATAGTAAAGTTTTGATTTCTACCAAGATGTTGAATGTCGGCTCGCAAAATCCGCGAGCACAAAGAATGGAAAGTGCTGATATGAAAAGCCCGGTCGGATTTCAGGCGCAATAGGTGCATGATCCGCTGTTTCATTTCCCCTGCCGCTTTGTTGGTAAAAGTGACGGCCAAGATCTCGCCGGGAGTGGCTTTTTTGGTTTTGACTAAATAAGCCACCCGAGAGGTTAAGGTTTTGGTTTTGCCACTTCCCGCCCCTGCCAAGATTAACACCGGCCCTTCCGTGGCTTGAACTGCTTTAATTTGTTCTGGGTTAAGCTTCTCTAATAAATCCACCATAACTACTATTCTACCCTATCGTCTTCATCGTCATCCTGAATTTATTTCAGGATCTCTCTTGCCCGTCATTCTGGGGAGCTCCTGAAGCGACTCCAGAATCGTATAAATTATTAAATAAGAAAAAGCCCACCTTTTCAGGTGGGCATATACCCCAACTACTAGCTTGGAGGAAAGATGATGTTGAGAAATTCTGGATCCTCGATGGGGATCCATTTAATATCAATGTCGTTCATATCGACCTTATGGTCCTTGAGCCATACGCGCCAATGGCAGTTATGGCCCAACTTTCGGTAAGGGATAACGCCGATCAGGGTGTTACCTCTCACTTCAAATTCATCCAAGCTATGCGGTGGATTATTAATTACTTCCACCGTTAGATGTGCCTTGTGCCACTCCTCTTTAAAAGGATGCTTCTGCAATCCATGGAATAATACTTCCCGATTCGATGGTGGCATGGAATATGGGCATTCTATTCTGGAGATATAATCTTCAGACATCTCCAGAACTTGATACGGATATGAGATCCGGACATCTCTGTCCGGACCGAACCATTTCCATCCATTTTGCCCGTTCCCTTCTTTCAAGAGGTTATCTCTTCTCTTGATTTGGATTTTTTGGTTCATCAGTGGTACTCCGACAAAAAAGATGCCTATCATTACCAATATCGCCATCGCCAATATCTGTATGAGTACATTTAGCATGGTTCTCCTCCCGGAGTGCCTTCGACCCCGCAGGGGAGGCAGAATTTTTAATGTGCTTCTTAGTCCCGGATTGCTCCTAACTAAGAAGAAGTTGATAGAGAGTATTTAAATTCTCTGCCAGCTTCTGTTTAGTTAGCTCACTAAAGTGGTTCCCCACCCGTATGGCTTATCCATTCGGGTGGGGATATGAAATTTGTCATTGCTCCTCCTTTTAGGACTTGTCATGGCCGGATGCTGAAAACCGCAGCCATGAAACTGATGAACAGAAACATTAGCCCTATCGACACAGGAAGTCCCGGAATCCATAGCCCCACCAATCCGGCGATCAGTGAAGCGGGGCCCAGTCCTGTTCTCCACCAAAGAGATTTTTTAATGGTCATGTCTTTTCTCCTCCTTGGAGAATCCCTACCCATTTTCTGGGCGGGGAGAATTTTTAATGAACTTGCTTTTCGCCTTGATGGCAAAAAGCGGCTAGGAGATAGCTGTTCTCTCTGGTAAAGATATCTTTATATCTATAACGAGAAGAGGTATCTCCTAACCGCTTTTATGTGTTTGTCCTCTCTCCTCTACGAAAGATGCTGATTTTTAATACTTTAAGTATACTCCTGTAGGAACAAACTGTCAATAACTTTCTACGCTTCCAGAGCGGATAATTGTGTATTACCAACCTGATATTGACCAACATTATAGGATATGTTATACTAAATGTAGGTTCATTTCTACATAATTAAAGATTCTTATATGGCTCGCAATATCACTCGATTATTAGAGGAAATCGGCCTAAGCTCTAAAGAACAGGCAGTTTATCTCTCGGTGGTGGAATTGGGCGATGCGCCGGTCTCCCCTATTGCCAAGCGGGCTAAGGTTAATCGGGGCACGACCTACGATATTTTAGACAACCTGATCGATAAGGGATTAATTGCTCATTCCGAGCAAAAGAAAAAACTGCATTATTCGGCCACTGGCGTAAATGAGTTGGAAGAATACCTCATAGCCCAAAAATCTAACTGGGAAGGATTGTTGCACAACTTTCATCACCTCAAACCGGAACTGGATGCTTTGCTGGGTAGCGCGGGGGTGAAGCCCACCGTCAGGTTCTTTGAAGGCAAGCTCGGCATTAAAGAAGTTTTCTTCGACCAGATGCGGGGCGATCATAAAGAAATCCTCTCTTATAGTGTGGCCAGCAAGTTGGAGGCCACCTTCGGCAACTACCTGAATATTTTTACTAAGCAAAAAGCTCGCACCGGGATTGTAACAAAAGTTATTGGTCCG
>CAYIGX010000089.1:0-2488 GCA_964363095.1 uncultured Candidatus Saccharibacteria bacterium | reverse complement strand
ATCTGATTCTGATCATCCAAAATCTGATTTTGATAAGGTGCTAAAACATGAGATTGCCCATTTGTATGTAACGGCCATTGCTGGTACAAATAAGCCTTTTTGGTTGAATGAGGGGATAGCTTGTTATTTGGCCGGACAGGTTAAATCTAGCCCCTCTCCTGAAAATATTATTCGCTTGGAAGATTATTATAATAAATTCGATACATCTATTTATCAGATTGGGTATTTCTGGATTAGTTATTTAGTGGGAAAATTTGGTATGGCGAAGATAATTGAGCTTTTGCGAGAATGGGAGAAGGTAAAACAAAATCCCAAAGAATTTTCTATTTTGTTTGAAAAGAAGTTCGGTTTTAATTTAGAGAAAGACCAGTTAATAAACCAGATCAAAAAAACCGGAACCTGTTAGGGTTCCGGAAGTTGGTCTGTGCAGGAGTTTTAACCGCCGTCTTGGCCGTCACACTCCTCACAGTTGTAGTCACAGTCGTAGCACTCGCATTCGGAGCCTTCATTGGTCCCGAGTTGTTTTGCGTACTGTGAACCATCTTCGAAAATTGATTCGACTTCCATTTTTTCCATTTTGGTTTTAACCTCCTTGGAAGATTTTTCTGGAAATCATTATGGGCAGAAAATGAAGTAGATCAGATTCTGGGAATCCTGCCGCTACCATATCCGGTAGAGTAGTGGTGCCATGATTGAGAATATGACTGACTAGTTTGGTGGCTTTGTGGTTGAGGTAGGCAGCACATTTGAGACCAATCATCACAATCGAGCCAAAACTTTCTGATCGCATTCGCAATTTAGGATGGGCCTGAAAAACATCAGGCAGTTTAGTCGGAAGCGGTTGGTAAGGTGGGAGCTTTTTAAAGCTTTCTATACATTGGTTAAGATTGCTGGTGTTAGCATGGGGATCGAGAGTATTGAATTCACCGTGTTTCATCTTCGCATCCATACGGCATCCTCCGCCGCAGTAAGCAAACATTGGACACTCTTTGCAGACGGACGGTATCAAACTGCCGTCTCGCCACTGGCTCATACGCGCCCAAATTTTATCAAGACTCTCTTGGAGTACGTGGCCATACTCCGTCTCAACATGGGTACAGGCACGAGCTTGCCCGTTGGCTCCAATGGCAATAGATGAAATCCCAGCTACGCAGCGCCTTCCTAATGTGCTTTTGTGTTTGTATAAATCTCCAACACCGCACAGCGGATAACATTCCAATGCCCCTAAGTGGATGTCAAGCTCTTGCTCTAGGTGATGAGCTTTTTGCAGATATGCTCTGAAATCTTCTTGATTGAGTTCGAGCCGAGAAAAGTCAGAACAATTACTAGGGCAAGATGCTCGAGTTAGGTGGATAGAACGGACATTAATCCTATGCAACAAATGCACCGTGTCTTCGATGAGGTGTTTGTTGGATTGAGATATTACCACACTGACATTGATGCCGATACCAGCATCTTGCATTAGAGCGATATTATCTAAAGTTTTTTTCCAGCTACCCTTCAAACCAGTAATAGAATCATGTATCTGAGAAGACGGACCAAGTATAGATGTAAGAACAGAGTCCAATCCGGCCGATTTTAGTTCTTCGGCGTAAGTAACAGTAATAGGTACAAGATTGGAATTAAGGGCTACTCCAAGACCTCGATGAATTGCATGAGATACTCCGTTTAAGAGAGTTTTTCTGACCAGTGTTGGTTCGCCGCCGGTGAACAGTATATTGAACACTTTGGCATCAGCCAAGATATCAACCAAATCAATAATATCTTTTGCATCCCAATTATAGATAGGTTGCTCGATATTAGTATCAGCTATTCTCCAGCAGTTGTAGCAGTGCTCGCATCGGTTTGTACACCGAGTGGTTAATTCGACATGAGTAGATATCGGGACACTAAGAGTTTTGTACAATTCTCTCACCTTCTTTTATATTGATTTGTGTCAATATGTTAATGATCAATCTACGATGAGTATATATCGAAGAAAAGTCAGTGTCAACATTGTTTAGCTCTGGGAGCGCATTATTAAGAAATATTTGGTAATTTACTTAATTGGAATCTTGCTCATGTTGCCCTATTGCCTTTAAGTAGCTCGGGAGTAAATTGTTTATTTAATGTTTTCTCCCGACTTTCCCTTTAGTGAAGAGAGGTGTGAAAGGGGATTTTAAGCTATAATAGAGACAGTTATCATTAAATATCTAATCTTATGGAAAAGACCTATAGTTATGCCCGAGATGGGTTTGTGTATCTCCTTAGTTATGCAACCTTGTTGGTTTCGAGTGTGGCGATGAACTATCTGATTAGAGGGATTATCAACCACTATATTCCGGATGCGCTAGACCGGGCAGTATTTTCAGGAACCAGTGCCGAGATGGTGGGGTTTTTAGCGGCAGTGGTAATTGCTTTTCCGATTTTTCTGTACATTAATTACTACGCCAATAAAATGTTAGGTAGTGGCAAAATGATTCATGATACGGGGGTACGGCGGTGGCTG
>CAYIGX010000088.1:0-2497 GCA_964363095.1 uncultured Candidatus Saccharibacteria bacterium | reverse complement strand
TAGGTGAACAAATTCTTCCCCTGCTCGCCTCGATTCGGCGAAGCGGGCCGGAGGGGAGGTTAGCGGTGCCATGCTACCCAGCGTGGTGCATGGGTGGGGAGGGAGTGTAAACTAAACACTCCCCTCACTTGTCTCCCCTCTGAAAGGGGAGAAGAAATTAGAGTAATTTCACTTAGGAGGTGAAAATTGAGAGCTCCACTAGCGTGGCTTAATGTAGACCTAAAGGCGGTTGATCATAATATCAAGCAGATTCGAGGACTCTTAAGACCGGGAACAAAATTAATCGCGGTAGTTAAGTCCAATGCTTATGGCCACGGCATATTTGAAGTGGGTCTACAGGCCTACACAAGCGGCGCTGATATGCTGGGGGTAGTGAATGCCTCCGAAGCCCTCGTTTTGCGTAAAAAAGGCGTTATTAAGCCGATCGTGGTCTTGGGAGTGTCAGCTAAAGAAGAAATGGCCGAGCTAATTAAGCAGAAGGTTAGTTTTATGATAGCTGACGCCAAAAGTTTCCAAGATGCTAGCCGAGTGGCGACCATTTTACAAAAAAAGGCACAAATCCATGTCAAAGTTGAGACCGGAATTAATCGGTTGGGTTTTTCGATTGATAGTGCTCCGTCGTTTATTAAAAAAGTGAAGAATCATCGCTGGCTGGAATTGGAAGGTATTTTCACTCATTTGGCGAGCGTGGAAGAATTAAATAATAGTTATACCAAAAATCAATTATTCCAATTCGATAAAGTGTTGGCGCGTATTGGTAAAAGTGACATTAGTATAGATTGGACAAAAGTGCCGTATGTTTCCGCCGCCGCCTCCGCCGCCGCCATGTTAATTCCAGAATCGCGTTATAACACCATTCGGCTGGGTATTGCGCTGTACGGATTGTGGCCTAGCCGCGGGGTCGAGGCCTGGGCCAGACGGGTCCTGAAAACTAAAAAAGTTAAATTAAAACCGGCACTGAAATATAAAACGCGCTTAGTGGCTATTCGTAGAATCCCGGCGGGAAGCTATGTAGGGTATGGCTCTACTTTTCAAGCGCCCAAGCCGATGATTTTAGGAATAGTCCCTGTGGGTTATGCCGAAGGCATCGATCGGGGATTAAGTAATATGGGCTTTATGTTGCTGAATGGAGCGGTAGTGCCCATTGTCGGCCGCGTTTGTATGAATATGACGATTTTAGATATTACCAAACGGCCCAAAGCCAAAGAAGGCGACGAGGTGGTTATTATTGGCAACAGTCGGAATAAAAAAATCTTGGCGACTGATGTTGCGGATTGGGCAGGGACAATTAACTACGAAATTACCACTCGCATTCCCGAACATTTAGTGCGCATATTTACTAAATGATTTTTATAATGTCACCCTTCGACTCCGCTTCCTCCTTCGCTTCATCTCATCGGGAATAGAAGATTATTCTCTCCCGATATAGATAGCACTCCGGCGGACAGGCAGGGAATATTGTCTGAGTGTAGCCACGCCTAGGGCGAGCGCAGTCGAAGACATACATAAAGTAATCAACCAAGGCATGGAGCAACGCAAATACATTTTTATTACTGGGGGCGTCCTGTCAGGACTGGGTAAGGGCATTACTGCCGCTTCGATCGGCACGATCCTCAAGGCGCGCGGGTACAAGGTAGTTATGCAGAAGCTGGACCAATATATCAATTTTGATGCCGGAACGCTTAACCCCGGGGAACACGGGGAATTATTTGTGACCGAAGATGGGGCCGAAACCGATTTAGACCTAGGCCATTACGAACGATTTACGGATGAAAATTATTATCAGGCGAGTTCAGTAATGACCGGCCGGGTGTACACCGAAGTTATAGCCCGCGAGCGCCGAGGTGATTATTTAGGCAAGACCGTCCAAGTCATCCCGCATATTACCGATCATGTCAAAAGTTTAATTAGATTAGCCGGGGAGCAAAGTAACGCGGATGTGGTTATTACGGAAGTAGGGGGTACCGTGGGAGATTTTGAGGGGATGCATTTTTTGGAAGCAATTCGGCAAATGCGCACCGACCATGGGCAAGATAATGTGATGTATGTCCATGTCGTATTCTTGCCGTGGTTAGGGGTAACGAAAGAAATTAAAACTCGACCGGCCCAATTTAGCGCTCACGAATTGCAGGGATTTGGCATCCAGCCCGATGCCATAATTTGCCGATGTGATTATCCGATCAGTGCGGCGGCGATCAATAAAATTGCTTTAGCGGCTAACCTCTCCGCTACTGCCGTGGTGCCCATGGAAACCGCCAAAACGGTTTACCAAGTGCCTCTAACTTTAGAAAATTATGGCTTTGGCCAGTTTATTGCCAGCAAATTAAACTTGGCAGATACGCCAGTAAATCTGCATGAATGGCGCGAACTTGTCGGGCGCATCTCCACTGATAAACGCAAGATCACAGTGGGATTAGTGGCGAAATATACCACAATGGAAGATACTTATTTAAGTGTGTTTGAGGCCTTAAAATCGGCTGGTTGGTTTCATAATGTG
>CAYIGX010000087.1:0-2497 GCA_964363095.1 uncultured Candidatus Saccharibacteria bacterium | reverse complement strand
TTGAAAGTGTCGACCGTGATGACGCCACCAGGGGCAGGGGAGATTTGATTAATCTGGTAAGGCAACCAATCATTATGGATCATAAAAATATCCGGCCCGACACCATCGGCAATTTGTTTGATGACATCGTTCTGATAATCATAAATGGTTTTATCAACCGGAATGGCGATTTTTCGCACTGAAATTTTAATGTTTTTATGTGCCTGTTGATAACTAGCAATAGCTTCGTCAAGAGCAGTGTTATCATCCCACAGCCGGTAATACTCTAAAGTAATTTCTTCTTTCGGAAAAGTTATTTTACTATTCGATGTATCGGTATTATTGGTGGGTTTTGGGCCCCGAGAACACGAGGCGGCGCTTAACAATAGACCAATTGTGACGACTAACACCATGTAAGAGGCGAATGGCTTTAGTTTCTTCATAGTGATTTCATAAATTTTATTAATTCTTGACTCAATTCAGGGCGATCCTGAACATAAGCCAAAGTAGTTTTTAAATAATTTAAGGGATCACCTGTAGTATACCATTGCCCGTCCTTAACTTTATGCGCCACGATGGGCAGATTTTGTTTCAACACCACTTTTAAAGCATCAGTCAACCATAATTCGCCATTTTTTCCGATCTTGGTTTGGTCTAAGGCCGGGAAAATATCGGGAGTAAGTAAATAACGACCGAATACTACTAAATTAGAGGCAGTTTGGGCGGGAGTGGGTTTTTCGATAATGGTTTTAATTTGGTCGGAGCCATTAACTAACTCTGCAATCCCATATTTATGGGCTTCGGCAGCGGGGACTTCTTGCACTCCCACTACCGAACAATGATTTTTTTGATAAGTATGAATTAATTGGGCACAAAAAGATCGTTTAGATTTGACTAAGTCATCGCCAAACGCATAAATAAAGGGTTCATTTTCGACTAAGCTCCGGACCGCCAGCAGGGGAGCGCCATTACCATAACCGGATTTTTGGCGGACATAAACAAAATTAGCCAATTTATCAATTTGGCGGATTTCCCGGAGGAGTGCTAATTTTCCTTGTTCTTCTAAATGTTTTTCGATTTCGCGCGAGCGGTCAAAATGGTCTTCCACCGAGCGCTTTTGCCAATTGGTAACCAGAATAATATCCTTGATGCCAGCCGCGGCCATTTCCTCAACTATATATTGAATAATGGGCTTATCGATAATGGGGAGCATTTCTTTGGGAGCCGCTTTGGTGGCGGGCAAAAACCGGGTCCCGAACCCGGCGATAGCAATCACTCCTTTAGTAACTTTCACTTGAGCACTCATCGAATTTTAATGTTCCGCGTTCTTTGATTATTAATGATCGGCAAAGTAATTTTTAAGACGCCGTCCTGAAGCGAGGCCCGAGCGGCCTCTGGGTCAACCGAAACGGGGAGTTGAATTTCGCGGGCGATGGAATCCCAATGGCACTCTCGCACATAATTATTATCCACTTCTTCCTCCGGGTAACGGGCTAATTTGTGAATATATAGAATGTCATTATTGACCGTGATGTTGATATCCTCGTTTTTAGCTCCGATCATAGGGGCTAGGATAATCAAAAAATCACCCTTTCTGGCAATATCGACCGGCAGTTCGATTTCCGCCTCATCCATATCTAAATCATCGCTTTCGGCGGTGACAGGAGGGGGAGGCGGGGGAGCTGGTTGTTGACGAGACACATTAATATAGCGCATAACAAATTGTAACCTGATTAAATTATAGCTTAAAGCGGGAGTTTCTTGGTAATTAATATGGTAAGTTTAGTATAATGTTGATACCGTGAAAATATTACCAGTAGTCAAAAAATGGTTATGGTTAGGGGGAGCGCTTTTAGCTGTGTCAGCTCCCTTGTTTCTGTTGCCCCAAACCGTGTCTGCGGCCAGTTATTCAGCCAAATGGGTAGATCAATTGGAGGGGATGTCGGTGAAAAAAGGAGAAAAGGTAGATGTTTGGGTAGATATTAAAAATACCGGAACAGTAACTTGGTCTAACACGGGCGATAATGCGGTTAAATTGGCTACCATCCGCCCGCGTGACCGCCAAAGCAAGTTTTACAACAGTTCTTGGCTAAGCACTAATCGAGTCGCTTCATTTATTAGCGCCACTGTCGCTCCGGGCGAAGTGGGTCATTTCCCGTTCACCATTACTGCGGGAGGTCCGGCAGGGAAATACCGCGAATACTTTGGATTGGTTGCCGAAGGCATTACTTGGCTAGACCCGTTTTATTTTTATGTGGAAATTAATATCCAGCCCGCTATTTATCGGGCTAGTTTAGTTCAGCAAAACGAAGGGCCTACCCTGGCTCCCGGCGAAGAAGCAACTCTGTGGGTCGAGCTCCGTAATGATGGCAATGTACCCTGGTTACCCCTGGGAGATACAGCGGTAAAATTAGGGACCGTCCAACCATTAGACCGGGCGAGTAGTTTTTATGCGCCGAGTTGGGTGAGTACTAATCGGGCCGCTACGGTGGACAAAATTGTGAATCCGGGCGAAGTC
>CAYIGX010000086.1:0-2556 GCA_964363095.1 uncultured Candidatus Saccharibacteria bacterium | reverse complement strand
GAAATCTTGGCCAAATGAAAAGCCGGTGCTTTTACCTAAGACCCCCACAATGCGATAACTATTGTTGCCTAATTTAACTTTTTGACCTATTGCTTCATCATTGCCAAAGATCTTTTCTTTGATCGTGCCGCCTAAAACCGCAACTTTATTCAGCGACCTTACATCGTTTCGATCAAAAGCATCGCCAGTTAAAAATTTTAAGCTCATTAAATCAAAATAATTGGGAGTAATGCCGTAAATAGTCGTCATAATGTCGCCATCGAGGCCTTTCACCACTGCTTGGGTCGGAGCGGCGGCGGCGCCAGTTTCAATTACATCTGGTACATTGCGGGGATCGCTGAGGGCTTCTTCATCCTTTAAAGTGAGCGTGGTAACCGTTACTCCCATTACTGCCGCAGGTGGGCCTATACGCTCGTCTTCGGACCCACCCGGGGTAATCGCCATCATATTCGTCCCAATGCCTTGAATTTGATTCAACACAAATTGTTGCACTCCCTCGCCGGACGCCACAATCACGACTACAGCAGAAATCCCGATCACAATCCCGAGAAGTGTCAAAATCGAGCGCGTCTTATTCACCCACAGGGCCTGTAAAGCTAATTTAATATTGATTAATCCGCTCATACTAACCCCTCCTCTCCTCCCCTTATTAAGGGGAGGGTGGGTGGGGTGGCTCCAGTTGGCGATGGATTAATTTCGTCGTTCACAATAGCGCCATCGCGCATGGTAATAATCCGGTGGGCAAATTTGGCAATATCCGGTTCGTGTGTAACTAATACTACTGTCCGACCGGAGAGATTCAGTCGGCGCAAAATCTGCATAATCTCAACACTATTTTTAGTGTCCAAATTTCCGGTCGGCTCATCGGCAAAAATAATCTGCGGGTTCCCCACTAACGCCCGTGCGATCGCCACCCGTTGTTGTTCGCCGCCAGATAATTGGTTGGGGAGTGACTTGTATTGTTGTTGCAACCCTACTGCATTCAGGGCTGCTTCTGCCGCTACCTTTCGCTCTTGGTCAGAAAAACTGCGGTTATAAACTAACGGTAACGCTACATTTTCCAAAGCCGATGTGCGGGCTAGTAAATTAAAGGCCTGAAACACAAATCCTAATTTTAGATTCCGCAGTTCGGCTAATTTGTCTTCTTTTAATGTATCGACTCGCTCACCGGTTAATTCATAAACTCCGGCGGTTGGTCGGTCTAATAGCCCCAAAATATGCATCAGGGTAGATTTACCCGACCCCGATGGACCCATAATGGCAATAAATTCGCCAGCTTGGATCTCTAAATTGATGCCCCGGAGGACCTCGGTGGTTGCGCCGCTCCCATTGCCATACACTTTACGCAAATCTTGAATACGAACCAGCGCGGTGGGCATAATTTATAATTCTCTTAAAACTATTTTTTCGCCCTCCATAAGGCCGGAGATAATTTCGGTTTCGCTATCCCCCACTAAACCAATTTGTACCACTCGTGCGGTGAAAGTTTTGGCATTGGCTTCTAAAACCTTTACGGTATATTCAGCATTATTTTTCGTCACCGCTTTGCGGGGGATAAATAATACATCTTCTTTTTTGTCGGTTAAGATCTCCAAATCCGCGGTCATGGCTGGTTTGAGACCAGCCACGGTTTCGGGCAAAGCCACGAAAATTTTGTAATTCACTACGCCCAACATAATTGTGGCGGCCGGATCTACAGTAGCCACCGTGCCGGCAACTTCTAATCCCGGCAAGGCATCTAACGCTAATTTGACTTTGGCTCCGGGCAAAACTTTTTGTACATCCATTTCCGAGACATACGCCTCCACTTGGAACATACTGCCAGTTTCGAGAGTTACGGCAGGACCAGACATCGGTGAAATTTCGTGCGCCTTGGCGTTAACGGAAGTTACAATTCCATCGATCGGAGCTTTGATCGAGGCCGTAGCTATTTGCGCTTCCACAATTCTGAGCAATGCCACCGCCGAGGCAACTTGGGCCGAGGCCGATGAGACATCAGCGCTATGCGCCGGGGCTAACGACTGTTGATATTGAGCATAAGCCAAATTGTAAGCCGCTTCGGCCGCATTCACCGCATTTTGCGCACTCGTAATTTTTAGGTCCACCCCATTGCCGGCAGAATTATACGCCGCTCTGGCACTGTTTAATTGAGATTCGGCCGCATCTAAACTTCCGCGCGCCGATATTTTTTGCAAATTCACTTGTTGCACGGCTATGTCGTAGGTAGTTCTGGCCATCATATAAGCCGAATTGGCGGCTGATAAGACCGCTTGGGCTTGTTGCAATTGCAGGGCCGTTGCCTGCCCCACATTGTACAAATTTAATATCTGGCTGTAGGCCGCTTGCGCATTGCTTAAAGCATTTGTGGCATTACTAAATGATTGTTGTGCGCTCACCAAGCTTTGATCAATTACGCTTACTTGTGCCTGATACGCCTGCAGAGCATTTTGATATGCTGACTCGGCACTCCTGAACACAACTTCTGTATTGGCCCGATCGAAAGTTTGCGAGCGATAAGCATCTTGCAAATTGCTGTGCGCACTAGAAAGCGCGACG
>CAYIGX010000085.1:0-2565 GCA_964363095.1 uncultured Candidatus Saccharibacteria bacterium | reverse complement strand
ACAGAAGATACAAACCGCGAATTTTTTGAGGGAGGTTCTTCTGGCGGCGGAGGCGTGGGCCGTTCATTTCCAGAAGTAGGATTAAGCGAGCAAGAAGCCAGGAGTAAACTTCAACAAAACGGTATCACAATAAATAAAAGTTCTTGTCCTTCGGGAGTTAGCTACCAAAATGTTTCGGGTGGCTGTACCTCGCTAGACGGAATAAAAGCTTCGGTAATAGAAGGGGCGATTCAATTAAAATATAGTTGTAATTGCCCTCTTCAGATTACCGGGGGGACGGAATCTGGCCACGCGCAAGGAGTCACGGACCATGCGGGCGGCTATAAACTTGATTTTCAACCTAATTCAGCGCTGGATCAGTATGTTCAAAATAATTTTAGGTATACTGGTTTTAGAAGCGATGGGGCCAAACTATATAAAGCAACTGATGGAACTATTATGGCAAGAGAAAGTGATCATTGGGATGCGACATTTAAATGATTGTAAGATGAGATATTCTTATAGTATAATCCAATTATGAAAAAGATATTGATTTTTGCTTTATTTTTTGGCATAATGCTTATTAGCGCTTATACCGCGCTGGCGCAAAACATTACAATCCCGAATCCTTTGGGAGCGGGAACAATACCGGAGTTGATTGATAAAATCGCCACTTGGCTTTTGGAAATCGGCCTGATGATTTCAACGATAATAATCATCTGGGCGGCAATTGTCTTTATGACGAGCGGAGGCAATGCGGAAAGGGTAACAACGGCGCGAAAAACTTTGTGGTATGCTATACTGGGGATAGTGATTTTGCTTTTGGCAAAAGGAGTAACAAGCATTATCCAAAATTTCTTAAGCGGTAATTTTAGCCAGTAATTAATAATTAATAATTAATAAATTATGAAAAAAGATTTTTTTAAAAAAGTAGGCATAGGAGCAGGAATAGGGCTTGCGCTTTTCCCGTTTCTCGCACTGGCGCAGTATGGGTTGCCAAATACTCCGATTATTACCAAACCAGGCGACGTTTATACCTTGGTTGCCAATGTGTTGGGGTGGATCGGTGGTATTGTTTTGACCATTGCCGTGATTATGTTGTTTTGGTCGGCATTTTTGTATTCCTTTGCCGGTGGAGACGAGGATCGAGTTGAAAGGGCGAAAAGCTATATGATTTATGCGATTGTGGGGATTGCCGTTGCGATACTGGCGTTCTCGGTTGTTCCGTTCCTTAGAAATGTTCTTGGAGGGTATTTTTACTAAAAAATCCATCTAAATATACACAAAACCCCCGCTAAAAACGGGGGTTTTGTGTATTTGACACGAAATTGGGTTTAGTGTATAATACATCATAAGTAAAAAAGGATATAGTTTTGGTTCTTAAACAAGTAGTATAAAAAATAGGAGGTGTTAAATGAGTGACAGAGAGAGGATATTTGTATATATTATTGCAGTTTTGGTGGGTTTGTTATTTTTAGCCCCATTTGGCGCACATATGTGGGGCGTGTCAAACGGTAAGGCGAGCCAAAACGCGAAAATTAAAAATTTGGTTTCGCGTCTTGAAGCGGAGCATAAAAAAGCCTTGGGATGGTGGAATATAGCTAAGAAAACCGAGGCAGATTGCCAAAAGTTACAAAGCGAGTCAGAGATCAAGGACTCGGAAATTGCGACAGGAAAAACCCTCCTTGAGGTCTGCAAAAAAGAAGTGGCGCAGTTGACCCTGCCGCCGGCTAGGCCAAAACAGGTAGCCAGGAAGGTCATAGCCAATACCTCGGCCAAAACAACTGCCAAAAAAACATTAACACCGGCGGTAACGGTTCCGGCCTCTGTGATAACTCCACAACTTATTTTGCGAATAAACGTGGTGGAGTGGTCGCCCTTGTTCCAGGGGAAATCCCTGATGTCGCGGGACATCGGGCCGATTATCCGGCAGGGATTAGCGAACGGGACGGTTGTAAGGACAAAAAATCAGTGCGGGTTTATTGTCAATGGCGCCAGCGTGGTCGTTAATGATGGCCAAGCTATTGTTGGCCCGGGCCCGATTGGACCGGAAACAGCTCTGACCGTCCAGCCGTCGGCCGGGCCTAAGTTTGCTTCGCCCCCTGGCGGTATTCCATTAACGACCAATCCAGGGGAACTGGACGCCCTTGTTAAAAGGGGGTCCAGCGAGATTTGGTTGAACTTCATTTTGGCACCGCCGTCGGCGGCGATAAAACTGCCAGCAGCGGGAAAGAAAAATATGAGAGGCCCAAGGGGCCTCTCATCCCTTCTTTTGTTCCTGTAAAGTTACGGTGATAAAAGCAGTGAATGAATATGAATATTTATAAATCAACAAAATTAAATAAAAAAATATCAGCCATAGTTATTACGGCGTTTTTCGCGCTGTTTTTTGGCGGTTTCGGGCAAATTGTTTATGCGCAATACGGCGACGCCGGCGGTTATAGTTCTTATGGGGATGTTGGAAGTTATGGTTCTTACGGCGATATCGGTGGCTATGATTCCTATGGTGACATCGGTGGCTACGGCAGTTATGGCGACGCGGGAGGCTATGGTTCTTATGGCGATGTCGGCGGTTACAGTTACCCT
>CAYIGX010000084.1:0-2635 GCA_964363095.1 uncultured Candidatus Saccharibacteria bacterium | reverse complement strand
CAGAGAGAGCGAAGGATGGATTTCAGCATCTCCAGTAGAGATCCTGAAACGAGTTCAGGATGACAATTACATTAACTATTATTCGGATAAGACGGTTATTTGGAATTCGCCTTCGAGTTCGGGAGAAAATACCACCTTGACTGTATGCTCACCTAAAGATTTGATTGGCTTAGGCAAAGTAACCGAAGCTGGATCCACTGCATAATTTACTTTAGTGGATAATTCCGCCGCAATATTATCGGCCCCGACTCCCGCAAACAGCCGGCCCAATTTAGAGGCCTTGCGTTTGAATACTAAATGGACCTCGGGCAACATCTTAATAATGTCCTGCCATTTTTGGTGGATCTTTTCAAAATCCTTGCGCTTTTTCTCCTCTTGCTTTTTGAGTTGTTCAATTTTCTCAGGAGTCGCCATTTCGGCGAGACCCCGGAGCATCAAAAAGTTGCGTGCATAACCCGGGGCAACTTCCTTGACCTCCCCTGGGTGACCGAGCCCGGCGACCTCCTTCTTTAAAATGACTTTCATACTAATCAGCATTATTTCATCAAATTCTTTAATGTAGCGATGGCCCTAAGGAGTTGAGCGTCCCCTTCCCCAGTCGCACTCTCCTTTACTAATATATCAGGACGGATGCCTCCCTGGCTAATTGATTGACCAGAAGGGGTATACCAGTGGGCGACCGTAATCTTGAGGGTGGACTTGTCTGGCATCTCCTCGATCTCCTGTACGCTCCCCTTGCCATAGGTGTTTTCGCCCACTAAGGTGGCCCGATTATTGTCCTTGAGAGCTCCTGCCACAATCTCGGCCGCCGAGGCACTGCCTGGGTTGACCAAGACGACTATCGGAATACCGGTGAGTTTACCTTTACCATCCGCATAAAACGGCGTGATTTTGCCATTTTTAAAGCGTTCCTCAACGATCATCCCGCTTTTAATAAATTCGTTGGCAATATTCACCCCCACATCCAAAAATCCGCCCGGATTATTCCGCATATCCAACACAATTCCTTTGACATCCTTTTTAATCAGATCGGTCGAAATCCCTCTAAATAATTTTTCGGTGTCGTTACTGAATTTAGATAATTCGATCACACCAATTCCCCCTTCAAATGAAACTAACTTTACGCTGGGCACCCGAATAATATCGCGGGTAATGGTAAACTCTAAAGCCGAAGATTCTCCAGCCCGTTGAATAATTAAAACTACCTTACTCCCCTTTAAGCCGTGGATCAATTGCACGGCTTCGTCGAGCGTCATCTCGGTCGTGCTTTGACCGTCGATAAACAAAATCTCGTCTTTAGGTTTCAGCCCCGCTAAAGCGGCTGGCGAACCATCTAAGGGCGCCACTACCGTTAATTTGTCGTCAATATAATCCAGTTCAATCCCAATGCCCTCGTAAATGCCATCGAGATTAGTAAAGAACTCTCGACTCTCTTCGGGGTCACTAAACGAAGTGTAATGATCGCCCAACGAATTAACGGCTCCCTTGATGCTACCGTACAACAAGTCAACATAATCAATATCGCCATAATATTTTTCCTTGAGCAGTGTAACCACATCTTCGTAGAGCACAAAACTGGGAGCAGTTTTTTTATAACCAGTTATTTCTTGTTGCCAAGCGGCTAGCAAATTCTGCTGATTAATTCGTTGGTAATACCCCCGAGTTACCCCCAACCAATAGCCGCCCAAAAGTGTCAACAAAATCACCACTGCATAAACCAGCGGTTTTAATTTTGGCTCAAATTGTGATGACATTTTAACCATTGAGATAAGCTAAAGGATTTTTGGCTGTGGCATTGTCCCATACCTCGAAGTGTAAGTGCGGACCAGTAGTTAACCAGCCGGCTCCGGGAGTGCCGGGAGTTCCCCCAGTATAACCAATTGTTTGACCTTGCACTACCATCGCCCCTTGGCTCACCGCAAATCCAGATAAGTGCATATAAACAGTAGCTAAGCCGTTGGTATGGCTGACTACCATATAACTTAAGCCCCTGGCTCCACCATCTCTAATTTTCGAAACCACCCCGTCGCCGGCCGAACGAATGGGTGTTCCCTGTGGAGCCGCTATATCCATCCCGTTATGCGGGAGGCCAAAAGTGCGAGCATAATCCGCATCCCTAAACCCAGCCGTAATTTTGCGATACGAAATTGGCCAAATCAGCAGTTGATTGCTTTTGGGCAGATCTGGCTTTTGACGGAGGAGGGTCGCGATATCGTTGGCAATGGCTTGTTCTTCAGTGCGGGCGGCGCTAAGGCGTTTTTGATACTCTGATTCGCTTAATTTCAGATCTTTCATAATTTTGGATTTGGCATCGATCTGAATACCCAAACTTTGTTCTTCGACCAAGCGCTTTTGCCGAATCTCGGTTAAGCGCTTATCGTTATCTTCTAAAATGCCTTTTTTAATCGCTAATTCTTTTTTAATTTCTTCTAAGGCCTTGATGTTGGTAATGATTTTATTCTGGACCAAATCCACATATTGCAACTCACTGAAGAAAGTAGCTAAATTGTTTGAGCGCAGCAAAATTTCGACCACATCATCTTGACTCAGTAAATAAGATGCCCGCACTGCATTTTTTAGCGCCAGTCGCCGCTCGAGGGCCTGTTCTTCTAGGCCGACTAACTCATGATTGATC
>CAYIGX010000083.1:0-2645 GCA_964363095.1 uncultured Candidatus Saccharibacteria bacterium | reverse complement strand
CTGGGCTTTTTTTGTATCAGGAGAAGGTAATTAGCTTGATATAATAATCTTATGGCCTATAACGTTGCCAATGAATCACTCCAGCTCCGTCGGGTGAGTGTGCTGACTTGGTTTTTTTTAATCTGCCTCATTCTGATAGGCGGTCGGTTAGCTCAGCGTCAACTGATCGAGCACTCCATTTATGTGACGCTGGCCAAGGAGCAGCGCGTGGTTAACGAAAATACACCGGCTAAACGCGGCAAGATTTTGGTCTTCGATTCACAACTAGATAGCTATTACCCGCTGGCCACCAATGTGTCGCTATATAGTTTAAATGTAGTGCCAACTCAAATTAAACAACCCGAACTGGTGGCGACTAAATTGATTTCTTACCTCTCTGATATTATTGAGAGTGATCTTCTGACGATACTGAAATCGGGTAAGGCCTATGTGGCTCCCTTAAAGCGCCGGGTAGAAGTTAAAGAAAAAGAAGAAATTCAAAAATTGGGACTCGAAGGGGTGTATTTTCGTTCAGAAGGATATCGTTATTATCCAGAAGATAGTTTAGCTTCGCATGTCTTAGGATTTGTGAACCGCGATCGAGTGGGTCAGTATGGTATTGAAGGTATGTTTGATAAAGAGTTAAGCGGTAAATCCGGTTTAGCGCAAGTAGAAAAAAGTTCCTTGGGAGCCCATATCACCGTGGGGAATCGCAAAGTGGTTAATCCCGAAAATGGGGCTGATGTAGTTCTCTCGATCGATCGGGCGGTGCAATATTATGTGGAGAAAAAATTAAAAGAGGCCGTCATTAAGCACGAAGCGACGGGAGGAGAAGTAATTGTGATGGAACCACAGACCGGTCGAATTATTGCGATGGCGGCTTATCCGGATTTTAACCCTAATTTTTATAATGAGTTCGCTCTAGCTAATTTTACTAATCCCAATGTGTCTTTGGTGTACGAACCGGGGTCAGTGTTCAAGGTCTTTACTTTGGCCGCTGGTATTGATGCTGGCTTGATATCGCCCAGCACAACCTATACGGATGTGGGTGAATTAACGATTAATGATAAAATTATTCGCAACTCCGACTTGGCGGCGCATGGTGTACAGACCATGACGCAAGTTTTGGAAAAATCATTAAATACCGGAGCGGTATTTGTGGCGCAAAAGCTGGGCCGCCAATTATTTTATAAATATTTAAAGGACTTAGGTTTTGATGTGGTTTCGGGGGTAGGTTTAGCCGGCGAATCGCCGGCATCCATTCGACCCTTCCGGCAATGGGCCGATATTGATCTTGCTTCGATGTCGTTTGGTCAGGCGGTCGCAGTCACACCAACTCAATTAATTGCAGCGTTTGGGGCAGTAGCTAATCAAGGCCAATTAATGAAACCGCATATTGTCGATAAAATTATCTATCCCGATGGAGCAGTATCCATTGATCCCCAAGTCATTAGAGTTGTTTTTAAGCCCCAGACGGCTCAACTGATTTCGGCCATGATGGTGAATGTGATAGAAAAAGGACATGGTAAATTAGCTGGGGTAGCGGGCTACCGCGTAGCTGGAAAGACCGGGACGGCCCAGATTGCTTCCCCGACTGGTTACGAGGAAGACGCTACCATCGGTACTTTTGTCGGGTTTGCTCCCATGGAAAACCCGCGATTTGTAATGTTAACTCGGATAGATCGGCCCAAGGGCACCGCTTTTGCTGAAAGTTCAGCCGCGCCCCTGTTCGGCGAAATCGCCAAGTTCTTATTAAACTATTGGCAAGTTGCTCCAGAAAGATAATTATAAAAATTGATGGCACGTAAAATATTAAAAATTTGGTTAAAATGGTTGGCCGCCAAGATTTTGCTTAAATATCAACCACGCATTATCGCGATTACCGGCAGTACCGGCAAAACTAGCACTAAAGAGGCCGTCTTGCTGGTATTGCGGAATGGTGCCAATGATAAAACAGTGATGGGAACGGTGGGAAGTATGAATACCGAATTTGGTGTCACCGCCGGTATTATCGATCCTGAATTTGCCGGTACAGCGGTTGGGGTAAAAACCAAGGTAACCATTAAAGATGCCTACCGATTGACCAAACGCGCTTGCCAACTACTGATTAAAACTTTACCTTACCCCAAAACCTTAGTATTGGAATTGGCTGCTGATCGTCCGGGTGATATTAAATATTTTATGAGCTTTATTCGTCCCGAAGTGGGAATAATCACCAATATCGGCGATGTGCATTTGGAGTTTTTTGATTCGAAAGCCGAATTAGTCGAAGAAAAGAGTTTGGTAATCTCGCATATTGCGGAGGGAGGCCTCGCCATTCTTAATAAAGATGATGATTTTAGTAAATTAATTTCTCGTAAAACTAACGCTAAGAAAATATTTATTAGTGTCGAAGATAAAGCGGATTGGTATGCGAGGGATATTGGCTTTAGTAATACCGGGATTCATTTTGGCGCTATCTTTGGCAATCAAACTGCGCAAATAGATTTACCAGTGTTTGGCTACCAGTTCATCTACGCGGCTATGATCGCTTTAGCGGTTGGTAATTATTTCAAAATTCAGCCTGAGGTCATGGCAAAGCGCCTGAGTAATTACCGGGCTCCTGACCGTCGATTCAATGTTATAAAATTGGGTAGCGCCGTTATTATTGATGATACCTACAATGC
>CAYIGX010000082.1:0-2660 GCA_964363095.1 uncultured Candidatus Saccharibacteria bacterium | reverse complement strand
CGCAGACAATCATCCAGCGTCGATATCCTGCAGCATTTTTCCACCAACCCAAAACTAAAATCATGATCGGGACCAGATATAAAGAGAGGTAATTGGCTGAAGTAAACCAAGTCGAAGCCCTTTGATCGGGCGTAGTGAACTGGCCGGTGACAACTTGCCCCCCCGCCACCGCCGCCAACACTACTCCCGAAATCCATAGACCTGAAACAACCTGATCAAATCCGATTTCAGGAAAGTGTTTATGTTGGCTATTAGTAATCAAAATAAATATCAGTAGTGGATCTAACCACCAACCCTTGATAATGCCCAGAGAAATTCTTGGGTCGGAAGAAACCATCAACCCGACAATCAAACCAATTAATATCAACAGGAGCGGCCAGATATAGGGCCGGAGCGGTTGCCACCATTTGAGTAAATCGCGACGCTGGGTGTGTTTGATCAACCAGAGTGCCACCAGTACGTAAATGGCTAATTCCAGCCACGTGGTGGGAATCCCTAATATCTCTAACCGGATGACATAGGTTGGCAAAATCATAGCCAGATAAAACGACACTCTTTTTTCGTCGAACCAAGCCAACCCACCTATAATGATCAACCAAACCAATGTCAATCCAATTAATATCATTTGACTGGATTAATTTTTAATAAAACTTGCAGGGTCTGTTCAGTCGTTTTATCCCAATCAAACATTTGGGCTCTTTGTCGCCCTTTGTTTTTTAAATCATTTGCTAAAATAGGGTCTTGTAAAACCCGCTCTATCGCCTCGGCTAACTCCGTGACTGAAAGGGGATCAATTAAAATAGCTGCCTCTCCCACAACCTCTGGAATAGAGGCCGTGCGTGCCGCCACCACGGGCACACCCAATGTCATGGCCTCCAAGGGCGGCAAACCGAACCCTTCATAAAGAGAGGGGAAAACCAACACTGCGGCTTGCCGATAAATTGCGATTTTCTGAGTATCGCTAACATCTGAGATCACTAAAATATCTGACTTAAAGGGACTTTTCTCAATGGCTTGCCGAATACCTTCACTCTGCCAGCCCCAGCGTCCCATTAAAATCAACCTACTGTCGAGAATCGTGGTTTTGATTTGATCAAATGCCGCGACCAAGCGTACGATATTTTTCCGCGGCTCTAGGGTGCCCACGGCTAAAATTAATTTTCCGGCTGGAAGCGCGTAAGGTTGTTCCGCCCCCGCCGAAAGCCCTGCGGCTAAATAAATCACCGAGATTTTGTCGGGATCAATTTTAAACAATTTGATGGCATCCTGCTTAGTTTGTTCCGAAATAGCAATAATGGCTCGCGAGATATTCAGCGCCGGTCGCATCCAGAGCTTTTCTAATACCACTGTTTTAAAATTATGTCTCGCGGGAAATAAAAAACTCACAAAATCCATAACAGCAGTAATCACCGGCACGCGCCGAACTAAGGCCGGCACAATCAAGCTAGTGGGGGAAAAATAAACTCCAACTGGCCGAAATAATTCCAGATATCCCACCGCCCAAATTTGCCATAGCCAAGCGGGGACTGGGCAGATTTTGGCCACCACATTGGCTCGCTGCCACTCGTTCGGCAGAGCAGCATCAGCCAACAACACAAATTGATGTTCATCCCGGAGGATCAATCGACTGACTAATTGATAAACATATTCACCCTTACCGGCTCGATGAGTTTTAATACCCTCTCTGACATCAATCCCAATAATCATCTTTTATTTACCTGAGGAATTAAACGAGCTATTTCCGCCCAACTGACAGTCCGAGTCAACAGAATCAAACCAACATAAATTATAGCGCCTAAACCGATTAATTCCAGTACAGACAGGGTGTCTTGCAACCACCACAACATAAGACCCATCACCGCGCTCACGCCCAAGGTCCGACTAAATACTGACCAATCTGCGGATAATTTGACATATTTAGCCACAATATACGAACTAAAAATTAGTATCCCCACTTCCGTCAACACCGTGATCACGGCTGCTCCCATAAAAGAATATTTCGGAATAATAATCACATTAGCTGTAACATTAAAGATTACCGCCAAAACATATGGCCAAATTAAACGTTGTTGCTGGTTGGCGGCTATAATTGTATAAATCATCACGCTGTTGAGGAATGAGCCAGCCAAAGAGAAGATCAAGATCTTCAACACTTGCCCCGAGGCAATATAGTCGGGTCCGGAAATCAATACCATCACTGGCGTCGCCACCGCCAACGACCCCGCGATCAAAGGCAAAGCCAACAAGCTCAGGAAATTAAACGCACTTTGGAAAATTTGTTTGGCTTTAACCGGCGCGTCTCGCAGAGCCATCGTCATCACCGGCAATACTGAACTCATAAAAATCGCCGGAACCGCGAGGAGTACCTCCAGGATTTTATAAGGGGCGCTGTAAATCCCAACCGCATAAGAACCCTGCAGATACCCCAAAATTAAAACATCAATTCTGAAATAAATTACTCCTAAGATCATCACTACCCCCATAGGTAGGGCGGCTTTAAATAAGCGCCGCCATTCCTGCCAATTAAACAGCGGTATTAACCAATACCGCCGGCTCATCATTATAATATTCAGGCCGAACACCGCCATATTCGTCCAAACCACCGCCCAAACTATCGCAATCAATCCGCCAGATTGATTGGTTAATGACCAAACTAATAA
>CAYIGX010000081.1:0-2819 GCA_964363095.1 uncultured Candidatus Saccharibacteria bacterium | reverse complement strand
AGCCGCAGCCGCTGTGGGAGTGATATAGAAACCGTAGGTTTTGCCCTTGCCAAAGACCAAATAATCACTGCCATCAGCAAGATCAGCGTTAACAGTCAAACTGACACCATCCACGATGTCCAACTGGATCCGCAGACGAATAAAGTTACCTTTATCCAGTGAAATAGCCACCGGCCAAGAAGCTTTGCCATCGGCAGTCCAAGTTGTGGCTGTACCTAAGGTCTTGTTGTTGGTCACATCCCAAAGCTCGATATTATTGGTATCGCCCACATCGGATGTACCTGCCTTAATCACAGTAATTCTGTCGATATCAATGCCTTCGGTGGAACCAGCTGTAATTTTGAAGGTGTTAACAATGACATTGGTATCTCCCACATCAGGAGTAGTATCAGCTACCGATGCGTCTTCAGTTACAGAGATAGTTCCAATGGTCACAGCTACCGCCGTCATGGCATTACCAGTCACAGGAGCCCCCGAGACGGAGGTCGCATTTCCGACTATGTCAGAGTTAGCGGCAATTCCCAATGCGGCAGTCAAGCCAGTGGTAGCACCGCTGGCAAACCCAGCCCGAATGAAGTAATCATGCGAACCAGTCGCCGCCAATGCCGGAGAGAAGAAGATTTGCGCCCGGGAATTGTTATCAAAACCGCCCGAGGTATTCCCAACTTGGACGCCATCGGAGTCCAGAATCTTGATATTCTCCACATCAGTATCGGCAGTTAAGCCGGTCCGAGTTACATAAATGGAAGAAATACTGACTGTAGCTCCGGTAGCGACAGTCAGGTTGAATTTGGTAAAGTTACCATTACCAGATTTAGCGATGCTAGCTGAGGCAGGAGTGCCAGAAGCTAAGGCGACAGTTAAACCACCAGTCGCTGGGGTAACTACCCCACCCGCGCCTACAACTACTCTCCAGTAGATGTCGGCAGAAGCTAAGACGACATTGTTCTTCACTTGCTTTAACCAAGCATCATATTCGCGCAAGAGCGCTACTGGCAAGTCGTAAGTTCCATCGACTGTGCCGGCTTTGATCTTAAGGTTAAAGTTTAAAGTCAAAGTTCCGCCTGGATTGACGGCAGGACCGTCGTAAACGGATAAACGATTTTGATCTCCACCGGGATTGGCCAGAAAACTGGATGCATCAATCCAAGGTAGGATCACATCGTTTTTGACGCCTAAGCGCAATTCATGAGCGCCCACATAAGGGGCTACCTCTGGAGTAAGCGCACTCTTGCCGTAAAATACTAAAGCGGCAGGATCAATTTGGCGATTCTTCAAAGTTAAAGTCATCGCGATTGTATCGCCGGCATTAGCATTAACGACATGAGCTACACCATTGTCAGTTCCATTCTGGCTGACAAATTCATAGCGAGCAGGTGTCGGGAATGACTGATAGGCAGCGGCTCCGGTTGGCATCATAGCAAAACCAAGGGTTAAGCTAGCAGTGGCTAACCAAGCAATTGCCCGAGTCATTTTTTTAAAAGCGTTATTCATGTATATTTTGCTCTTTTGAATTAATATATAAGGCCTTTTATGTTGGGTTTGCTCCGAGGATTGAGGGCTCAATTGATGCCTTCAAACTGTCGGAGGTTCATCTGTCTGCCGAGCTGACGCGAAATTTTATGCGTTTTTGCTCTCGGTCCAAGCACACAGATTCGGTTAAATTGACAATGATTTCATTGCATCGTCATCCTGGCCTCGTCCAGGATCGTATAGTAATTAATACGATTCCGGAGTCGCCCCATAGGCTCCCCAGAATGACGGATAAAGAAGCTGTTGGGTAGGGATGACGACTGCAAACAGTTAATTTTCAAATATTATGGACTAGTGGGTTAGAATTCAAGATTTTATCACCCCTCTTAAGATAAGAGGGGGAGGGGGAGTTATGATATAACCCCACCTAACCTCCCCTTATCTTAAGGGGAGGAACAGAAGCGGTTAATTTTCAAAATAATTAATTCCCTCCTCCCCTTACAGATGGCCCGCTTCGCCGCGAGGCGAGGAGGATGGGCGAAGCCAGGCGACTTGTCTGCCGAAGCTTTAGCGTAGGCTGGAAGCTCCGTTAGGAGCGAAGATGGGTGGGGTGGATTAATTATTCATCCACCTCCCCTAACCCCTCCTCGGTAAGGAGGGGAATTATGGTCATTCCTGATTAGCGGGTTGATCAGTATTATCTGGATTACCACCGGTAGCGGGATAAGACATTGGTATATCCGCCAACACAGCGCCATTAACTACTACCCGATAAACTGTTATGTAACCACCTTTAACTGCGCCCGAAAGCGCCACATTGGTAGCCCCGATATACTCCTGAAGAGATACTGGTGAAGATATAATAATGGAATACTGATTACCATTAAAGTAAATCGCCGCTTGGCCATTAGCTGTTCCCAGGCGCCCAGCTAATGTTTGAAACCCTTCCAAATTAGCAGCCAAGACCGGCGGTTGATTAGCCACAACCGGCTTCACAACTGGTTTAGGTGTTACAGGAGTAGTGGCAACTGCATCTGCATCGGTTTTGCCAGCATCTTTGGTAATATCATCGGCGCTATTCGCAATAGCATCCCGGATCGCCACAATCGTTTGTTTCACATCCTCACTAGGTTCGGTGGCCTCGATATCTTCCAATATAGTTTTCTGATCATTGAGCAAGGCATCAAATTTCGCGAGTAACGCTGCCGCTCCCGCTTCGTCATTGCTATCTTTAGCTTTTTGAATCGTCGCCCTGGCGCTGACTAAAGCTGATTGGGTTTCTTGCAACACAGTATGCAAGGCCCCTTCTTGGCCTAAGGATGCTTCTAAATCTTTCATCCGTTGAT
>CAYIGX010000080.1:0-2843 GCA_964363095.1 uncultured Candidatus Saccharibacteria bacterium | reverse complement strand
CCAAAATCTTTTCCGACTCCGGCGCACATACCAGTTAGAGAGCTCTCCCACAAATGATTCGATTTCCAGAGCCGCTCGTAAGGGGTCGTATTTCTCGAGGGAATTAGTAATGGTTGCAACTAATTGATTAGTTTTAGCCAAAATCCATTTATCCAGCACATTGTCAGATTTTTTAGGGGATTTCGCTGGCTCAAAATTATCTAATTTGGCGTAGGTTACAAAAAAGGAATAAGTATTCCAGAGTGTTAGCACAAATCGGCGGATGATCTGGGGCAATACATTTTCGTCGAATTGTTTGGAATCAAATGGCTGATTAATACTGTAGAAATACCAGCGCACAACATCAGCGCCGTACTTTTTGAACATCGCTTCCGGATCGACCACATTGCCTTTGGATTTGCTCATCTTTTTACCTAATTTGTCTTGCATGTGACCTTGCACCAGCACATTTTTAAATGGCCTTTCTTTACCAAGGAGCACGGCGACCGCCAACAGAGTATAAAACCAGCCGCGAGTTTGATCGATAGCTTCACTAATAAATTCGGCTGGGTAAGCTTCGCTTTTGTCGATTTTGGTTTTGTTCTCGAACGGGTAATGCCACTGGGCAAACGGCATTGATCCACTATCAAACCAAACATCCGCCACTTCCGGAATCCGGTGATATTCTTTGCCGTCTTTGGCTAAAACAATTTCATCGACAAATGGCCGATGCGGGTCAAAATCATCTCCGATTTGAGATTTATCTTTCGCGAGGTCCTTGAGCTCCGCAAAACTCCCAATGCAAATAAAATCACCATCTTCGCTTTTCCAAATTGGTAGCGGTGTGCCCCAATAACGCTCCCTAGAAAAAGCCCAATCGTTAAGATTGTCTAACCACTCGCCAAAGCGACCGGTTTTGATGTGTTCGGGAATCCAATTGATCTGATTATTTTCAGAAATTAATTTATCTTTTAACTTCGTCATCGCAATCATCCAAGAATATTTGGCATAATACAAAAGAGGCGTGCCACATCGCCAACAAAACGGATAGTCATGTTTGTATGGCATTTCTTTGAACAATAATCCGCGCGATTTAAGATCGGCGACAATTTCCTTTTCTACTTCTGGATCTTTCACAAATTTACCAGCCCATTTAGTTACGCTCGGCAAAAACAAACCCGCTTCTGAAACCGTATGCATCATGGGCAAATCTAGCGCTTTGCCTAGATTGTAGTCGTCTTCACCATACATTACCGCTGTATGCACTACTCCGGTTCCGTCCGCTACGGTTACAAAATCTGCCGGCACCACATACCAAGCTTTTTCTGTCGCTGTAATAGCGCCGGGGAACAATGGTTCGTATTCCAATCCCACTAATTTTTCACCGGGAAATTCTTCTAAAATTTTTATATCTTCCCCAACAACCGAATTGACTAAATCTTTCGCTAAAATTAAGATTTCGCCATTAACTTCAACTTTTGAGTAGATTACTTTGGGGTCTACTGCCAAAGCCACATTTCCGGGCAAAGTCCACGGCGTGGTGGTCCAAGCTAAAATATAGGTATCGGGTTCTTCTTTGAGGCGAAACTTGAGATAAACCGAATTTTCCTCAATTTCCTGATAACCTTGCGCCACTTCATGTGAGGATAGGGCCGTGCCACACCGGGGACATTGCGGGACAATTTTATGCCCCAAATATAATAAATCTTTGTCCCAAATCTGTTTAATGATCCACCACAGCGATTCGATGTATTTAGCATTATAAGTAATGTAAGGATGCTCTAAATCCAACCAAAACCCCAGTCGGCGCGTAGATTGCTCCCATACTTCCTTATATTCCCACACACTCTTTTTGGCTTCGGCATTAAATTTAGCGATACCATACTTTTCGATATCGGCTTTGTTGGTCAGGCCCAATTTTTTCTCGACGGCAATTTCCACCGGTAATCCATGGGTGTCCCAGCCGGCTTTTCTATCCACCAAATACCCTTGCATGGTTTTAAATCGCGGCCAGAGATCTTTGAACGCCCGTCCTTCGACATGATGAATCCCGGGCTTGGCATTCGCCGTGGGCGGCCCTTCAAAGAAAATATACCGCTTAGCGCCTTCGCGCAAAGCCAAGCTTTTTTGGAAGATATTATTTTTCTCCCAAAACTCCAAGATCTTTAACTCTTGGTCAACTAAATTTTCTCTTGGATTAACATCATTCAGCTTCGACATTGCCTCTTCTGTCAGGAATTAAGAATTTGCGAGCATTTTTGTCTAAATCGACAAACGAATCCGCCTCTTCGCGCAGTTTTCCCGAAGCACTGCGACCAAATGCCACTACTTCGACTTGCTGGCCAATGCTCTTTAAATATTCTACTAACGGAATATAATCACCATCGCCAGAAATCAACACCACTACATCCAATTTAGAAGCCAACCGAATGGTATCCATCGCAATCCCGACATCCCAATCGCCTTTCTTGTGGCCACCATAAAAAATCTGAAGTTCTTTACTTTTCACTTCGTAACCCATGCCAGTTAAAGCATCAAAGAACTTCTGTTCTTCCGGATTTTCCGCTTTAATCACGTAAGCGATGGCCCGCACTAACTTACGCTCCCCTAAGGCCTCTTTTAAGACATTCTTAAAATTAACTTTTTTGGAGTACATCACCCGCGCCGAATAGTATAAATTCGACACATCCACAAACACACCTACTCTTTGTTCTACATATTGAGCCATCTAATATAAAAGTTAGTTGATATAACCCATCCTTCGCTCAATCTCATCGCAAATAGATCATTTGTCTCTTGCGATATAGATATCGCTACGGAGGGTCAGATTGGTCATGACCAATCTGAAAATACTGCTCCCATTG
>CAYIGX010000079.1:0-3034 GCA_964363095.1 uncultured Candidatus Saccharibacteria bacterium | reverse complement strand
CCCGCAAGAAGATTATCGGGACTCTGGTCAAAGATGGTGATGATTATCGGGTAGCGGCGGGAGGGAAATCGTACCGCGTGCTGTTGGCCTCGGTCACTTACTTTAAATTGAATCAAGGCGATGAGCTAACGATATTAGTTCCAGAAAAAGAAGACACCGAATGGGCCGCTATCGAAAGTGCTATTATCGAACCTACTAAATAGATTTATCTTCGATTTACGCGGGAAGAGGATATAAGATATATCATAGAGTAATGTCGCACAAGATACATTGTGCGACATATAAGATTTAACTTCCCTCTGCGTTATTGCCCGGGTTTTTATTGTGCAATTTTTCTCTGGTATAATAAAACCAATCGATTTTTTGTCATTTACTCAGAACTTTGATAATTCTATTCAATTTGTGCAATTTAACCTTCCGTGGGATTGCTGTACTCGCTCAATGGCTCAGTGGGCTCGTTGTTGCGGTTGTCTATATGGATGGTTCCCTGTTTCCTCTACTCCGTGACATTGAGCCCACTGGTGCCCATGCTTTTTCTGTCAGCAAGATCTGAAGCATATGCCATATATCTCCTATTAAGAAGAGCCCGGCGGGTTTTGTGATTTGTCTGGTCCCCTGTTCCTCTGCGCCACGCCTAAACACTTCACCCACCGGATACCCCCATCTTCTCCTAACGCCAGTATTGCGAAAGCCTGGTGGGGCGGGATGTCTCTTTCTCCTTTCTCGTCCCGCCAGGTGCCCTCTCTTTTGTGTCATGCGGCGTCCCGACACGGGTTTCCTCCAAAACTGTCTCATGCCCGTGTCGGGCACCCCTCTTACCTTTTGTCTTGTTTGTTCCTTATGTTGACTACCAAATTTGCGCCCTGCCACTTTTCCCCTTGTAGTGGCAGGGTTTTTATTAATAAGTAGTTTCCATATAATAGAGATAATAGAGAATACCGTCTCACATAAGTTAAGCACGATCATCAGATATTTAAAAACCCTGCGTTAATAGCAAGGATTTTTGTTCGAGAATTCGTGCTACCAAAGAAAATCTGGTTGAGCTAAGGGGTTTTGGTTTTCGGTATAAAATTGATTAGCTTCGGCATTGGCCGGGATAATCACCCTCCCCCACTCCGCATCGAAGAGGGGCACGGGATTGATGGCTGTACGACTATCTTTTTTAATTGAATCTATCTGAAAATGTAAATGCGGATTAGTGGTTCCGGTTTTGCCCAAATGGCCGATCAGGTCGCCAGTTTGCAAAATTTGGCCCTTTTTTACAGAAATATCTTGCATATGACCATAAGTAATTTGGTAACTATTCCCGGCGTTAACAATTACAGTATTGCCAATCTTTTTTCCGGCAAAGATAACTTTTCCAACCGAAGCCGACACAATTTCGAGCCCTTCTTTTCCGGCAAAATCGATGCCGTTGTGGCGATCGCCCCACGCCGGATATTTAATATTGTAGGGTTGTTTAATGGCCTTAAGCGCACCGAACCAACCATAAACAAACCAAGTGTCATTGGCGTTGGCGATAAATTTGCCATTTTGAATACCGAATTTAATTTTTTGGTTATCCGCTTGTCCATCTGTAGAAGGCAAAACAGTTGTCCAAACTATACCGGGAGTATTATTATCCACCGATATCCACTGTGATTCCACTGCAAATGGCAAGGATAATACTAATCCGTTTTTCGTATGCAGCGAGGAGAACCCCTCCTCTCCTCCCCTTTGTAATGGGAGGTTGGGTGGGGTGGTATTTGCAACAGCTGGGGTTATAGTTAAGCTCCACAGCAAAACTGTGGCGGTGATAACGCCCAAAAGAAAGGGCCTTAAATACCCCCAAAGTTGATTTTTCATGAATAACTTACCTTATCAGAAAACTGATTCCCAGTCAATAAATAGTGGATAAGCCATTCAAGTTTATTTTAATAATTGGAGGAGTTTTTTTAAGGAAGCCAGCCAATTGTCCCCCAAGTTAGACAACGGGATTTTAATGGTTTTATCACTGATTTTCCCACCGACATTTTCGACTGCCACAATAATATTGGCGTCTTTTATAAAAGTATTCAGAATAATATTAATAATTTGTTCGGGAGTCCGCCTAATTCCCGCTTCGTTGCGCGAGAGCATCGATAGAACTTTTTGGGTCTCTAAGGCGGTAATTTTTAAATCGATTAACTCGAATAAATTAACCACTTCTTTGGGCAATTTACCAAATTTGGTCTCTAATTCGGCCGCGGCATCCTTTAATTCATTTTCAGTTTCCACTAATGCCAATTGTTGATAAGTTTTGATGCGTTGAGCTTCGTTATCGATATAATTAGACGGCAAATAGGCCGAAATCGGCAAATCCACTGTGAGCGTATCCACCCTTGGCTTATAGCCAGTTCGGAGTTCTTCGATGGCCCGATTCAAGAGTTTGGTATACATCGTGAGCCCAATGGCGCTAATGTGGCCGTGTTGTTTTTTCGACAGCACTCCGCCCGCTCCCCTAATTTGTAGGTCTTTTAGGGCAATCTGATACCCGCTACCCAGTTCCGTGTGTCCTGCAATGGTTCTGAGCCGTTCCAGGGCCTTTCCTGCGAGCTTTCCGGGATTGTAATAGAAATAAGAATAGGCCTGGACTTTGCCCCGACCGATCCGCCCGCGTAATTGATGCAATTGCGACAACCCAAAATGACTGGAATTATCCACGATCAAAGTATTAACATTGGGATTATCTAGCCCATTTTCGATAATGGTACTGGCGACTAGACAATCATATTTCCCGGCGCTGAAATCTTCCATAATTTTAGCGAGGAGTCGCTCGGGCATTTGGCCGTGCGCATAAACGAACCGCACTTCCGGCAAAACCTCTTCTAATTTGTTGGTCATCGAGGCGATGGTGGCCACACGATTGTGCACAAAATAGACCTGACCACCGCGTTTAATTTCTTGCAGGATTGATTCTTTGACCGCCTCCATATCGAAAGGCGCGACCGTAGTTTGGATGGGTAGTCGATTAATGGGCGGAGTTTCAATGGTGCTGATATCGCGAATACCAGAG
>CAYIGX010000078.1:0-3047 GCA_964363095.1 uncultured Candidatus Saccharibacteria bacterium | reverse complement strand
CGCTTAAAACAATATTCAATTTGGCCTGGGCCACTTTGACGTCAGTTAAACAATCGGCTAAATTAATTTTTTTTGCTTCAGTTATATTCATAAACTAAGGGTTAGAGACTAGAGAATAGTCCGCTCCTCCCCTTACAGAGGGGAGGTTGGGTGGGGTGGATTAATCATCAATCCACCTCCCCCATGCACCATTCGATACATGGCGCCGCTAACCCCTCCTCGGTAAGGAGGGGAATAAAGAAAGCTATCAGTGAAATCAGTTTTCAATCAGTGTAATCAGTGGTTTTAGGTGACGCGGCCGAAGATGCTTTTAACTTTTACATATCCTTTTTCTTGGGCTGGCGCATTGGCCAATAATTGTTCTCGGGGAATTTCACAATTTTTTATTCCATCCTTAGCCAATTGATTAGTTAAGCCAGTGATCTGTCCCACATCTTCTACGGTAGTAATATCGATTTGTTGTAATTCGGCGACATACCCTAAAATAGCGGCTAACTGACCCGCGTAGTTGGTTTCTTCGGCCGGACTTAGCCCTAATTTAGCCAACCCTGCCACCCACTTGATTTGCTCTTTTTCCCAACCCATAAAGATATTATAACCTGAACTAACCTGAAAGTTTAATGGAAAGGGGACGAAGTGTCGTCCCCTTTTTAAGGTTCAGTTTGTTATGCGTAGTTGCTCTGATAAAGCAGTGTCATCTTTATCGGTCAGCTCATACTGTCTACCTTGAGAATCATTGACTGTGTTGATCTTAGCACCACATCCATAAGCGACCCCCAAGATCTCTAAGGCCATTTCGGAAATCAAATCCGAAGAAAGGTCTCGGGCCGGACACCAAGTTACGAATGGCACCAGAGTTTGGGCAATGGTCAACTTCCCGCCAACCCCAAAAATATTATTTACTCGATTAGCGCAACCGATGGCCAGGCCCATAAACTCCTTGTCGCTTAATTCATTCCGACATGTTACTGCCATCCGCCTGGATTCCGGATTAACGAGATGATAATCAGGGTTATTGAGGATGTCCCCAGCTACGCTCTCGATTCTTCGCCACAGAAATTGTGTCGTCGGGTGCCTCTGAAAACCTCTATCTGTCCCCCACTTAACACTGATTTCTCCTGTCACGTCGTCACAGACCGCCAGCGTCAGGAGGATCAAAGATTCATTCCGAAATGCTGGACGGCGAAATAGCGATTCGAGCAGTTGATCGAGATCAGGAAATTGGCATACCATTTTGTCGCTCCTCTCAAAGAACTGGCGGTGGTGAATTTTTCTATTCTTGCAACAGAAAACCGCCCTACTACTTAAAGTGTAGGGCGGTTTTTCGAAAAAATCAATCCCAATTTACCTAATTTCGTAACGCAAGGTGACAGTAACCAGATAATCTTGGGAGCCGGGTTGAATAGCCACTAATGGAGTCACTTCCTTAACGGCGGTGTCGCTGCCTCCGCCCATCCCATAGCCATACATCGGGATTGGACCGCCCGAAGGATATTCATCGATTGATAATAACCGCCCCAATCTAAATCCGCCAGCTTTAGCCAAAGCCCGCGCCTTGGTAGTTGCTTTTTGCATCGCTTCACTTCTAGCGTCATTTTCCAGAGCCGTGCGGTCATCCACGGTTAACTCAACTCCCGATACTTCATTGGCACCTCGTTCCGTTACACCCGCAATCAACACACCGGCTTTGTCAAAATCTTTGGTTTTGACCGACAAGGTATTTCTAACCTCGTAGCCAGTAATTTTGGGGGGAGGACAGGCCTCGGTCCGACAAATGCCGTAATTATATTGAGGATTCAAGTAGTACCCTTCAGTTTTAATGTCTTTACTCTCAACACCTTTTTCTTTGAGATAGCTGATAATCGCATTGGTTTTAGTGGTGTTGTCTTTTTGTAGTTTGACCGGATCGTTGCCACCTTGGGTCAGAACCGTGAAAGTAAACTTAGCGGTATCAGGAACCATGACTGATTTGCCTTCACCGCTGACGCTAAAAGCCGAGGCCGGCTGCATCGTGCGGGAGTAGGAATAAACGTATACCGCAGTGCTCAAAGCAAAAATCACCAGTGCTCCAATGATAGTTAGCCGCAAATAATCCTTATTTTTCCAATCCATACTACTCCCTCCGCTTTAAGAATATAATTGTAAGCTTATTTTACCAGATTATTAAACTGGGCTTCAGTAAGTATGGTTATCCCCAAAGAGCGAGCATTATCATATTTACTCCCCGGGTTTTCTCCGGCCACGACATAATCAGTTTCTTTTGACACCGAAGTGCTGACTCGGCCACCTAATTCCCGAATTAAATCCGCAGCTTGTTCGCGAGAATAATTCTGCAATGTGCCCGTTAAAACAAAAGTTTTGCCAGACAACTTACCGGTGGCAGAAGATTTAACATTAGTAACCACGACTCCAGCATTTAATAATTTATCAATCAATTTCAGCTGTTTTGCATCACGGAAAAAATTATAAACGCTTCTCGCCACCACTTCGGCAATACCCTCTACTCCCATTAATTTATCGATAGTGGCAGATTTAATATGGGAGAGGGCATGAAAATGATTAGCCAGATCGATGGCGGTTTGTTTGCCGATATTTCTAATTCCTAAGGCATATAAAAACCTGTCTAAGGATACTTTTTTACTGGCTTGAATACTCTTAATAATATTATCGGCGGATTTTTCGCCGTGACGCTCCAGTGCGCTAATTTCATTAATTTCTAAGCCGAATAAATCAGCGGAGTCCGAAATTAAACCCGATTGTAAGAATAGCTCCACATTCTTAACGCCTAATCCTTCCATATCAAAAGCATCGCGGGAAATAAAATGTTCAATCCCCCTTAAGCGAATATCAAAACAATTTTTATTCACACAGCGATGGGCGGCTTCGCCCTCCACTCTTTCGACCGGCCCCCCGCAAATCGGGCATTTTTTCGGCATTACCCAAGAATGGCTATTATGGCCGTGGCGAATTACTTTGACTACTTCCGGAATCACATCTCCCGCCTTTTGCACTAACACAGTATCTCCGATACGAATATCTTTTCTTTT
>CAYIGX010000077.1:0-3078 GCA_964363095.1 uncultured Candidatus Saccharibacteria bacterium | reverse complement strand
TGGGTCTTTCTCTTGCCACCATCCATGCCGGTAAATCCAGTTTTGCAACAACAGGGAGTCTAAACCATCACTTGACTGACGACCCCGTAAGTCTGGAAGCGGCAATAGACGCGATGGTCTCCGGAGGCTTCACCAATCTAAAAGAAGGAATCGACCTAGCCGCAGGGGAACTTGCCAACCTGGGTGACGGCCATGACAGGGCGGAGCCGGGTTCGCCCGACAAGATGATTATTATCACTGATGGTCACCCCAATAGACCGCTTCCTTCAGGTACGGCGGATGACGTTGCCAAAGCTTCAGCTGATGCGGCCAGAGCGGCCGGTTCCGAAATATTTGTAGTTGGAGTGGGAAGCGATGTAAATACGGCTTACTTACAAACAGTCGCAGATAATGCGGCACACTACTTCTCTGTTTCCGATTACAGCGGACTACAAACAACTTTACAAAATCTCGACCTTTGCGAATAAATTTGAAAATTAACAATTAATTTTTGTTTCGAATTTTGCGCCTTTAGGCGCGGAGGGGAGGTGAATAACATAAAAAAGATTTTACTTAGTTTATTGACAGTCTCCGCAGTCGCTGTCGTGGCGGTTGCAGCAACCACTGCATTCTTCAGCGACACAGAGACGTCGTCTGGGAACATTCTGCAAGCAGGTGCCATTGATTTAGGAATCGACAATGAAAGCTTTATCAACGGCCTACTTAGCGAGGGAACTACTTGGGAGATTTCCTATGACCTCGACGATTGTTTCATAGGTGATCCGCAGGATGGAATTCCATGTCTATTTTTTAACTTTATTGATCTTAAACCAGGTGATTATGGGGAAGATACAATAAGTGTCACGGTTAAAAATAATGACTCGTGGGTATGTACAACAACCACTATAACATCAGATGATGATATGGATTGTACTGAACCTGAAAATGACGTGGAAGGCCCAAATTGCCCCACAGATGGTTCTGAACCAGATCTGGATGATACAGATGGTGATTTGGCCAATGAGATAGACATCATGTGGTGGGCAGATGATGGAGATAACGTTTTAGAGGAAGATGAGACAGTAATCGACGGCCCCGGTAATCTTGGTTCGGTACCATTAGATTTTCCTGTTGTTCGTAAATTATCAGATTCCACTGGAAGTATATTTCCAACTCCTGGTCCTCTTATTGGTGGCGACACATACTTTATTGCTAAGGCGTGGTGCTTTGGTGATTTAGGGACGGCACCCTTAAGTCAAAATGGATACACAGGGCCTGATGAACCTACAAATGATGGACAAAACATTAATGGTCCAGCCACACCCGAAGACGGAGGAATAACTTGTACGGGAGCGAGTGTCATAGATAATGCCGCCCAGACTGATAAGGTTATGTTGGATGTGTCTTTCGACGCAGTTCAATCACGAAACAACGAAAGTTTCGCGTGCGAAGAGTTAGCGGGACCACCCGGTCCTGTTTAAAAAGCTTCTCTCTACCCGTTCGACTATCGCTCAGGGTAGAGGGCAGCCCACTGGTCGGGAATGCAGGAAAAAGTATTTCTGCCTTTCCATGACATCCCGACCGGTGGATTGCATTGAATGAGTGTTAATAAAAAAGTTTTCATACTATCGGTAGGTACCTCTATAGCCTTGGCGCTTTTTAGCGCCGTAGGCTTTTTGTTGATTAAATTCCCCAATCTTTTTCAAGAGATCGGACCTTTTACGGAAAGACTTACGGCCTCGGCTCCCCGACCGTATGTCGTCTACTCCGGCTCGATGGGACCCACCATAAAAACAGGAAGCGTGATTGTTTCCATTCCTTCCCAAAATTATGTTCAGGGCGACATCATAACTTTTTCTCCGTCGGGGGGAGCTAAGAATTTGGTAACCCACAGAATTGCACTTAAAAAATATCCCGAGGGCGTCGGGAACGCCCCAACATATTTAACCGCCGGAGATGCCAATGAGGATTTTGACAGTTGGGAAATAGCAGACGACAAAATTATCGGTAAGGTCGCCTTGGTTATTCCCTACTTGGGCTACGCCGCCGACTTTGCAAAAAAGCCGCAAGGATTTCTTCTTTTGGTTGTGGTTCCTGCAACAATAGTAATTTATGAAGAGCTAAAATCGCTAAAGCGGGAAATTGCAAAATTCTTCTCCGGGTTTACCCGAAAGATTTTTAAAAAAAAGTCCAGTCCGATAAACCTTCTTCCCTCTAAACCAGATGGTAAGTTTCCCAAAGTTGCGGCCCTTATCCCGGCACTCGGGGCTTTTTTGGTTATCCTCGCCTTCTCAGCAGCCTATTTTTTTGATATCGAAACCTCCCTTGCCAATATCTTCGGCGCCGCAACCACCTACGGGGAAAAAACGGCTCCTTTGTACGACAGTAACGAATTTACCTGTCCGGCCGGGGCAACAAATCTTACCGACCCCCAGCCAAAGTTTGTCATCTTAAAAAAGGAAGGCGGGAATATCAAGGCCGTAGTTGTGCTTGACGGCGCAACTCCTAGCTCAAGTTATGACATCTGGATAAACCAAGATCCTGGCGGCTGCCCGCTTGGGGCACCGACCGAGGCGGCTGCATTTACAACCGACCCCGCAGGCGACGGTACGGGTGACGCGACTGCTCCTCTTGTCGGAGGGGCGACCAATTATTGGATTTCGGCAGTCGGCGGCGGCCAGGTCTTAAGAAGTACCGCCGTCACATTACCATAAATATGAATAAAAAAAGATTAATTCGCTTGATAGTTGCTCTAATAATTCTTGCGCCCCTAATCTTTTTTGTGGCTCGCGACATAATAATAAATAGAACCCGCGAGGTCCAAGCAGTTGACCCTTTGACAATTACTTATCACGGCGACGAAACCCCAAACCCTGTGTTTACAGTTACTAATATGCTTCCGGGAGATGAGGTAGAGGAAGAAATAAAGGTCAAAAGTAATGCCGGCTCAACCCTGTCAATTGCAGCCAGGTTTGAGAAGACCGAGGAGACCCAGGAATTCGCGGATATATTGGACGTGGAAATTAATATAAATCCCACGATTTTTACGGACACACTCGAAGGTCTTTTTTCAGCAGGCAATATCTTCCTTTTTAATCT
>CAYIGX010000076.1:0-3087 GCA_964363095.1 uncultured Candidatus Saccharibacteria bacterium | reverse complement strand
ATCCACGACGCCGCTAATGACGCTAAGTTGGCGGTAGAGTTCATTTGGGCACAAATTGAATTTGGCGGATTATCATCAGGGATTCATCGGCCGGTAAAGATTGAATTTATCAGCCATAATCCCGACGCCCAACCGACATTAAGAATTGCTAGATGGGCAGTAAAAGAGGCGAAGGATAAGCAAGTTGCCTGCCTATTTGTTATCGCGGCAGATCCGCATCGGGAGAGATGTCTCCGAGATTTGCATCTGGCTGCGGAAGAGCTGGGGTGGATTGGAACCATTTATGGTCTTGGGAGTTATGACCCAACAAATCCAATCTGGTTCGACCCTAAGGCGGAACAGTCGCGCGTTAGAAGTTTGCGCGCATGGGAGAGAAGAGAAAAGCTTCTCATGATTCTACCCATCTGGCTCTACAAGAAAATTGCAGGATGACGCAACTCATTCTTGCTCTCGTTTGTTTCATTGAAAAGATCTGCTTTGTAGCGGGTCTTTTTTCATATCCGATTGCCGGTATAATAAATCTATGGTGAGGTGGCCGAGTGGTTGAAGGCGGCGCTCTCGAAAAGCGTTATACCCCGTAAGGGGTATCGTGGGTTCAAATCCCACCCTCACCGCCAGTCTTCGCCCCTCCCCAATTTCTGTGCATGATTGGTAAATATTTTAACTATTCAGGGAAATTGGGGAGGGGCTACGCCTGGCTTGCGCCAAAATGCAAGTAAAATATAAGTATATTATTTATTTAATAGGAGGAACGATGATTAATGTAAATCATCTTGTGAAAGTCAGTGTGGCGTGGATAAGTATTTTGTATGTGGTTTGTTTCGTCGGGGTCGCCCTTTTTCCAGCTATTCGCCCCCAATTTATGATGTATGCTTTGCATGCTAATGTAGATACGGGTCAAAATGTGATGACTTTGGGCACATTCATTAGTGGTTTAGTGATCTGGGATATTATTACGGCGATAGGGGTTTGGTTGTTTGCTGTATTGTTTAATGGCATGAAAAAGTAATAAAATAATAAGGTAACTCCTCGACTTATTTCCTAAGAGGAAATTCGCTCGGAGAATAATAATTTAGGGGTCAAGATGATGGATTATAATTTTATGATGGGGAACGCCGGGACGAGCATGATGTTTTTCGCTTGGATTCCCTATGTGTTATTAATCGTTCTGTTAGCCCTGGGCATTGCGGCACTATGGAAATATATTAACGGAAAATAAGTTCCAGCAAGAGAAAGATATGGATAATCATACTTCCCAGGGGACGTTCCCGCCAGTTGGTGGACAGGTTTGCCAAAGTTGTAGTATGCCTATACGCAAACCGGCAGATTTTGGCACTAATCAAGATGGGAGCAAAAGCGAAGAGTATTGTTGCTATTGCTGGCAGAAGGGTGAGTTTACAGAACCAAATATCACGATGGACCAGATGATCGATAAGGTAGCTCATATGATGGCTGAGATGCAAGGAATCTCCGAAGATCACGCCTTAGAGATGTGCGTGCATTTTATTCCCCGTCTTAAACGTTGGCGGAAATAAAAAAATGCCCCAGTAAATAATCTGGGGCATTTCATCTGCGAGAGAAAGAAAAGATCAGGGAGCTTTTACCTTTTTCTTTGGCGGGAAAAGCTTTTCGGGTGCAATCTCGAGCGCCTCGGCAAGTTTTTGCTGGGTGGACTTCATCGGCTCCGAGACAATTCCGTTCTCAATGGACGAGATTGTGGTCTTACTCACCCCGGAAGCTCTCCCTAACTCCTCCTGGGTCATTAACTTCTTGACGCGATAATTTCTTAATTCGTGCATCGTCATTTTAGCCGGGAAAAGTTCTGCCACAGGCACCTTAAGTGCTTGTGCCAGCTTCTCTTTCGTGAGTTCCATCGGCTCTGAAAGCCCGTTTTCAATGAAACTGATCTGGACCTGGCTTATGCCAGAGGCCTTAGCCAGCTCCCCTTGAGTCCATTTGTTGTGCTTGGTGCGATAGTGTTTGAGATAATTCAAATGTGCATCTCCTTTGGTTGCCCATGTGGTTTCGAGGCAACGCGAATTTAATATACTAAAAAACAGCCCCCAGTCAACCTTTTTCTGTTGCTTTCCCGAGGAAAGTAACCAAAGTCTTCTCGCAGTCGCTTTTGCTCTGGATGTTATGAAAACATAGCTTTCCGTTCCCGCCGGTAATACCGGCTTCACGAAGCGCCAATTTTCATCATCCAGAACACTCAAGCTCCAATGCTCGATTATTAATATAAGAAAAGATAAACGGCTGAACTGTTGCCGCCACGACGATGGAGCGGGATACCAGAATCGGACTGGCGCCTTAACCTTGGCCCATCCTACGCAATTTTGCTCTTGGAGCAGGTAACCGGAATCGGACCGGCGACTCGTCCTTGGGAAGGACGCATTTTGCCACTAAACTATACCTGCAAAATTGCTACGGAGGGTCAGGGAGAAGGTCGCGTTCTACCACTAAACTAATCCCGCACAACACATTGTCATCCTCGGACTTGCGTCAGTCCTCCACAGCTCGTAGAGCGAAGGATGGAATCCGAGGATCCAGGCCTAGATTCCGGGTCAAGCCCGGAATGACATTATAATTATACCAATCTCTCCAATTAGTATTATTGGAGAAATTAACTTAGTTGGTTATATTAGATAGAGTTACGCTTGAACTTTTTTCTTCCTGACGACTGGTGGTTTGACTGCCGTTTTCCGACATCGAGTACAAGCCATGGCTGTTTTCTGGCTTCTGCCATTAGTCACAATTACTTTAGTTAAGTTGGGTTGCCAAGTATGCGGGGTATGCCGCTTCGAGTGACTGACATTGCAACCAGTTTGCCGTCCTTTACCGCAGATTTCACAGATCTTACTCATACAACTCCTTTGATTAACTTTTCCAAGCTTATCAGCTTATACAGATATTAGCAACTATAATTTTATGCTTCTAACCTCGCTTTCCGATTTCCCAACCTTTATCTTTATTGTGGTGGCGCTAGTCGTCGCTATTACCGTCCATGAGTTTGCTCATGCTTGGGTGGCGACCCTGTTAGGGGATGCGACCGCCCGATTGTCGGGTCGGTTAACTTTAAACCCCCTG
>CAYIGX010000075.1:0-3162 GCA_964363095.1 uncultured Candidatus Saccharibacteria bacterium | reverse complement strand
CAGCTAATAACTCGTCCAGCTCATCCAATACTGTCAACAATAGCCAGAATGAGAAAAAATTAACCTGTGCCAATAAAGATTATCAAACCGAATCAAGCAGATTGTTGCCGGGGAGTATCAAGGACTTGGCCAAGGCCTATTTAAGTTTGCCAAGCCAACCCATAATGCAGTTAGATCGCGAAAGTTATGTTAAATTTGGCCGAGCAGTGGCCTGGGAGAATTGTAATGCCAACGGATTTCTCACGGATGCCGCTATTCGCGACCCGAACTCTGCCAACCTACTTTTAGATATTAATAATCCGCTATGTAAGTTGTGGTCGGACCAAGTCGATTCGCCAAATTCCATTGGTATTCTATATAGTTTTTTATATGACGATCCGAATGTCCCCGGCCAAGTCAAATCAAAAAATTACTCTGCCATTGACACGCTTGATGGCCTTTCTTGTTTAGAGTCATTAAGTATGCCCAGCGCCATAGGGGCAATTCTTACTCCCGACATGATGATTGGTTTAAATCAGAGCTCCGTGTTGGGTGTTGATTTAACTACTGTCATCCAACTAGAAAAGTTAAAAGCGCTGGATATCAGCGGGATGTATAGTGGCGATTTACAGCCACTCGGCAGATTGTCTGATTTGGAATATTTATATATGCGCGGAATCTCAACTAAAGAAACTGCTCAATTTGGTTTGTTTAAATACGCGCCTCGACCACAATTAACTCGACATTTATCTAATTTAACCAAACTCAAGGTATTGGATATTTCAGAATCCAAAGCGGGAAATCTAACCCACTTAAGCGGCTTGACTAATTTACAATATCTGTCGGTGGCCAAGACCTATACCCAAACTTTGAATGGCATTCAAGGCCTCACTAATTTGCAAGGATTGGATGTGTCAGATGCTAAAATTAATTCACTTGGGCCGATTGCTAATTTAACTAAACTTGCTTACCTAAATATCGCCAATACCGAAATTAAGTTTTTAAATGCTTTAAGTAAGTTGAATCGCTTATCAGAATTAAATTTGTCTGGCCTTAAGACCGCATTTACGCAGGATGTGTTTGCCGATAATGCCAGTATTCTGTTGAGGTTGGAATCATTGAGAAAGATAACTGCCACTGGTGTTTTAAGTAAGGCCAACTGCCAGGAATTAAAAAGTATCTTGCCCGGTAAGCAAGTAATTTGCTGATTTTGACAAAAGCTGGTCAGATACTATGATATAAGGTCGGATGGGGGTAGTCCCTCGACAGGCTCGGGATAAATTAATAAGGTTAATTTAGAGGTGGAATATGTTACAGATCGGAGATAAAGCGCCAGATTTCATCCTGAAGGGGTATTTCAAGACCAAAGTCAAAGATTACAGCTTAAAAGAGTTTAAGGGTAAGTGGATAGTACTGTTTTTCTATCCGGCTGATTTCTCGTATATTTGTCCGACCGAGATTACCAGCTTGAATACCCGGATCGACAGCTTCCGCAAAATCAACAGCGTGGTTTTAGGAGTGAGTGCGGATAGTATGTTCTCTCACCAAAAATGGGCAGAAGAATTAGGTGGATTGGACATTGTCTTATTAAGCGATTTTCATAAGCGCACCAGCAGGGATTACAATGTCCTAATCGAAAATACCGGCATGGCCTTCCGTGGGACATTCATCATCGATCCGGAGGGAAATATTAGATATGTGATGGTGGCTGATGATAATGTGGGTCGCAGTACAGATGAGATTTTGCGGGTTCTTGCGGCCTTGCAGACCGGTAAAATGTGTCCAGCGGATTGGGAAACAGGGGATGCCACTTTGTAGTCCATTTGACACTGGGGACAACTCACTCCTATACATAGGAGGACACAGGTGATACAATCAAAATAGTAGTATATTTGTTAATCAGGAGGTCGTATGTCTTTTAGTCATCGCAACAGTAAGGGTAAGACGTATTTCTTGCATAGCAAAGTCGTCACCTTAAAGGGTGGACGCAAACAAGCCATTTATTATTTCGCTAAAGTAGCCGGCGTTGGGGCTCAAGATGCCATCCCGGAGGGCTACAAGGTAATTGAAAGTGCCAGAACTGGCCTACCTATCTTGAAGAAAAAGTAAATCTGATTTCAATAAAACGTAAAACCGCCTCGAAACATATCGGGGCGGTTTTGATATTTCTCAGTTACTTTCCCGAGGAAAGTAACCAAAGTCTACGGCCAGTCGTTTTCGCTATTCATCAACATAAAACTCTCTTTCTGTTCTCGCCCGGAGTAAATACCGGACTCCACAAGTAAGAGTTTCCTGGATGAATTACACTCAAACTCCAATGGCCTAAATTCTGGGTTAGCAATTCGGAATATATTGTGGTTAAATAAATCTGCTGGGGGTCGATCCCAGTTTTTAATCTGCACATTGAAAAGGAGGAGAATTAAATGTGTGGAATTAGCGCCGTGGTGTCTTTAACTAACCCCGAACTTAATGTTCTGCCAGATCTGTTAAAAATCTTACTACAGATGCAGAACAGGGGACGGGATGCCGCAGGATTCGGCCTTATCGGGTTGATAGGCAAACCCAACTGGCAATGGAAGAAAGTTGGTCCTGCCGGAGAGCATTTTGCTCCATCTGAAATCGGTCATATTTTGGATAAGTTTAGCGGATCCCGGCCCATAGCGATCGGTCATGTTCGTTATACCACTGATCCCGGGCGGGACACGGAGAACGCCCAACCTCACCATTTTGGTGTCGGCGGGCAACGTTTTGTTGTCGCCGCTAATGGCGACATTCCTTTCTGCGACAGCGAACGTACTAGCTTGACCCAAATTGGTTATCAGTTTGAGTCGGACTGTGATGCTGAAGTTATCGTAAAGTGGCTGGGACATACTTGGCTACATAATGGCCATGATGAAGAAAAAGCTTTTCAGAATGTCGGACAAACCCTCTCTGGAGCTTTCTCTTTAGTGGCGATCACGCCGAGTAAGCGGTTATTTATTATGCGTGATCCGACCGGCTTTCGGCCCTTGTGGTATAGCATCGATAAATCGGCGGGTTTATTTTATGTGGCTTCCGAATCGGCTATTTTACAAAAGATCACTGCATCGATTCCCTGCGAAGTATTGCCAGGCGAATTGATCGTAGTGAACCCATTCGTCACAACAACCGAGCAAATCAAAAAATATCGGTTTGCTAACAATC
>CAYIGX010000074.1:0-3168 GCA_964363095.1 uncultured Candidatus Saccharibacteria bacterium | reverse complement strand
ACAGCTTCGCGCTTAGCTTTTTATCTGGTAAAAAATCCCAGTATGGATAGTCGTTCACTGGGCGAGGCCTTACTGAACTTGAAAATTGATTTAGTTTATTGCGCCCATTGCCACAATGTGGCCGATAGCGATCCGTGCATCATATGCGCCGATGCTCATCGCAATATAGGTGTGCTGTGCATTGTCGAAGAGCCCATCGATGTGTTGGTGATCGAAAAATCTCGCAGTTTTCAAGGCAAGTACCATGTCTTAGGGGGGCGGTTATCGCCATTAGAAGGCATGACTGCCACGGATTTAAATCTGGCCTCTCTGACGCAAAGAATAAAAACCGAAAAAGTGGTGGAAGTAATCCTGGCAACCAATCATAATATAGAAGGGGAAACCACGGCTATGTATATCACCAAATTATTAGAGCCCATTGGGATCAAGATCAGTCGGATCGCCTCAGGCCTGCCGATAGGGAGCGATTTGGAATACGCCGACGAAGTTACTTTGATCCGCGCGTTCGAAGGGAGGCGAGAGGTATGAAAATTTCTCAACGCCATTGGTTGATGCTGGCCCTTACGGCAACTGTGCTATGGTCTCTGTCAAAAATAATTTTAAAATTAGGTTTAGAAGTAGTTCCGCCGATGTTGTTGGCCGGCATGGCCCAAACGGTGGCTTTTGTCGCCCTGTTGATTTATAGTTTTTGGCATCCGATCAAATTAACCCGCAAGTTTACCAATCCCGAAATTCATTCTTTGGTGTGGTTAGGGGTGCTGGGGTTCGTTCTGGCCCCCTTGTTGGCCATCATCGGTTTAACTAGTGTTACGGGAGCTACTGCCGGGCTATTCGCTAGTTTAAGCCCTCTTTTGGTGATGTTGTTTGGTTGGGTAATTTTAAGGGAAAAATTAACTTCCTTCCAATTATTAGGGATGTTGGTGGCTTTTGGCGGGGCCTATGTTTTTCTGTCCCAAAATCAATTTAGTGGGACTAATTTCGGTATTTTATTGATCGTTATCTCGGAAATTTGCTATGCCTTGAATGTCGCATTAACCCGTTTAATTATGCGGCGGCCGGGGGATGATGCCTTGCTGGTTTCTTTGGGTGGTACATTTTTGGGAATGATTATTTTATTGCCCTTGGGTCTAAGCCAAGATGGCATCTCAAGTTTAGGTAGTGGTTCTGCTTGGCTGGTTATCTTAAGCGTGGGACTAATCTTTGCTATGGGCGGGTTACTCTGGACAGGGGCTTTAAATGAACTTCGGGCCTTCGAAGCCGCTGTGTTACAAAACACGATGTTAATTCAAGTTGGACTACTATCTGCCTTGATTTTAGGGGAACGCTTTGGCTGGGGTCAAATCTTAGGGGGAATAATAGTTCTCGCTGGCGCTTATTTAGTTAATCGTGAATTAATCAACCACAAATCGCAACATGTCCGCCGCTGAAATTAAGTTTTACAATACACTAACGCGCAGTAAAGAAATTTTTCAGCCCTTACGCCGAGGGCTGGTATCGTTGTACTCTTGCGGCCCCACGGTTTATCAAGCCGCGCATATTGGCAATCTAAAGACCTATCTATTTGTGGATGTGTTAAAAAGAACATTAGAATATACTGGATTTCGAGTAAAACACATTATGAATATTACGGATGTGGGGCATCTTACTTCGGATGCCGATACTGGTGTGGACAAAATAGAAGCCGCTGCAGAGCGGGAACATAAAACTGCCAAAGAAGTCACCAAACATTACGCCGATTTATTTAAAAAAGATCTATCTGATTTAAATATTGAAATGCCAACTAAATTTGCTTGGGCAAGCCAATACATCAGGGATCAGATTAGATTATTGCAGGCATTAGAGAAAAAGGGCTACACCTATAAAACGGATGATGGAATTTATTTCGATACGGTTAAATTCCCCGAATATGGAAAATTAGCTAAAGTTGGGGCGGGGAAAGCCAGAGTATGCCATAGTGGAGAGAAACACAACGAAGCAGATTTTGCCCTCTGGAAATTTTCTAAATCGGATGAAAAAAGACAGCAAGAATGGCCCAGTCCGTGGGGAGTGGGCTATCCGGGCTGGCATCTGGAGTGTTCGGCAATTTCTGCCAAAGAGCTGGGTCAGCCCTTCGATATCCATACTGGTGGCGAAGACCATATCGCCATTCATCACAATAACGAAATTGCTCAAAGTGAAGCCGCGTATTCGAAGCCCTTGGCTAATTACTGGCTTCACAGTGCATTTCTTTTAGTGAATGATGCCAAAATGGCCAAAAGCCAAGGGAATTTTTTGACTTTAGCTGATTTAACGGTTCAACGATATGAGCCGTTAACCTTTCGCTACCTAGTAATATCTAGCAACTATCGTAATAAGCTGAATTTTTCCAAAGAGGCGATGGATGGAGCCCAAAATTCATTAAATAAATTGCGAGAATTTTTTGGGAAGAGGGCACTCTGGGGCAAGATATTAGAAAAGCACCGCAAGGCCTTTCTGTTGGCCCTGGGAGATGACCTGAATATGGCGGAAGCGATGAAAGAGGTCTGGGCAGTCGTTAAATCCGACGAAGATTTGGCCGATAAACAAATCACAATTCTAGATTTCGATCGGGTGCTGGGGTTAAATCTGAGAAATTACCGGCCGCCAGTTATCCCGAGGGAAATTGTTGATTTAGCCAATCAGCGCGAAAAAGCTCGAGACAATAAAGATTGGGCCAAATCCGACGAGTTGCGGCAGGAAATTGAGAGCAAGGGCTACCAAGTTTTGGATACCGACTCCGGCTACACCCTCAAACCTAGGGTAGTGAAATAATAGGTTGGCGGGGCAGCAGGTCAGAAAGCTCCCCGACTGCCTGAGGAGGGGTTAGCGGTGCCATGCATCGAATGGTACATGGGGGAGGTGGGAGTATATCGTAGTCCGGCGTAACCAAAGGTGAAGACGGATCATCCGAGCTTATCGAGGAGATACCTTTGATTTTGTAAAATCAATAAACTATTTTTTTCACCACCCATTTGTGCCGCCAAACGGGTGACACCCAAAGGCGGACCCATTCCCAAATTCAGTGTCCAAAAAGCAAAATCTCCCCTTCTGGATTTAACCGCCAACTCCTCCTCGTTTCTCTCGTCGTCAAACATGGCTCATCCAGACCGGGCGATTTTGCTATTGGCAATCAGAATTTGCTCAATGGGG
>CAYIGX010000073.1:0-3177 GCA_964363095.1 uncultured Candidatus Saccharibacteria bacterium | reverse complement strand
ATTTATATTATTATCATAGGACAATTCTATGGAATTGTATAATGAGACGAAAGGAGATATTTGGAATCGGTTTTGGCTGACGGTAGGGCAAATTGGCGGGGTCTAGTAATCGAGCTTGTTTACCCAATCCGGTACTTTTGCGTCAGCGGCAGCATCGTACTGCGGAGTATACGGTTTGATGTCAAGGATCGGGGTGTTATTGATAACATCAAGGCCTCCAACGGTTACTGTATTGCCTTTGATGCTTTGAATTTTAACTGTTGAAATAGCGATTGGATTTGGGCGCTGTGGGCACCGGCAGGCGAAAATACCCACTTCGGGCACCTCACCAATTTTCCCCTGTGGCACGTGCCGAATGTCGCAGGTTTTTACATCGTGCATCCAGTAGACGATAATAATATGAGAGTAATCCTCAAGTCCCTTCAGCGCATCAACATATTCAGAATTCACTACAATGTCAGATGTGATACCGGCCCAGTTGCCGAAGTGTTTTTGTTCGTTATTTTTTGAAAATCCGATTGGTTTTAATACTATGTCCATTATTGTATTCTACCCTATTTATGAAATTATGCCTCGATGCTTGACATGCTCAAGCCCCCTTAAACGCTATTTGGAATCGGTTTTGGGTGGGTGGGTTATTGAACAATTCTATGGAATTGTTCAATGAGACAGGGGAGGAATCAATGAAACAATTCTAAGAGGAAAAATAAAAATATCCCAAGCGTGCTCAACACAGTTGCCCCTGCGATTAATTTCGAAAGAAGCATCCCGTTACTATCTGCCAAACTTTTTATCTTTGAAAAAACCCAGCCAAGAATAAAAAACAGAAGAACGATTATTAAGCCATGAAGAAGCCAGTGGTGCTTCACGCCTAAAATAGAGACGCTTTTCATAAAAGCCAACAAGGGAGGGTACATCTCCTTCACGATAGTCAATAGAGCATTAATAACGATAGTGATTGCGGAAGCGATGCCAAATCCTGCCGTAACGGTATCTAATTCAGATGCAGTTTTTTTTGTTTCAGCCATGTTTAGTGCGTTTACATCAATAATATTAACTTAAATTATGGTGAGACTGCCCCGTTGTTTAGCAACCCTATTCTCACTGCAAAAGATATAATAGAACCAGCCCCCTCAAGCGCAAGCGATCCTAAAATAATAAGGGTAACCAGAACTAAAACCAAGATGCGCGCTGATTTACTATTTACAAGATTGTTTCTGAAAGTAACGATTGGCAAAAACAAGGACAACACAAGAATATTAAAGAAGATGTGTTCTTTTGATTCCATAACCAAGCTATGCGCAAATGCCCATGGACCCTTCAAAATAATTGCCTTATCAGTCGCGTAATAAACGATATACCAATAACCGCTCGTAACCCACGTAAAAAACATAAACAATGCAGTCATAATGCTAGCTATGTTTATGCGCTTCCTATTTTTTCCGGAAATATTAAGCACCTCAACAAAAACCCACACCGCAGTCAATACGCCAAATATTGCTAACGCCGGGTGCAAAAATAAAATGAATTCTTTCATAACTTTAATTATAGCACTCTAATATAAAAAGCAAAGCGGTTTTTGGGTTGAGACGTTGGTTGGTAAACTATTCCACTATTCGTACGAATTAGATCATCCTCTTGAAAATAATCGTGGTTTTTGATTTGAGGCAATCATGGTTTACATTATTTTTATAACCAGCGGCGGACTCGACTGCGGTAAGCGCGGTATTCGTCGTGAAAAAGCTCTTCAAGGTATCGTTCTTCACGCCGAATAACGCCGTAATGCATGACCCCAAGGACAATCGGCAATCTTATGAACGGCCAAAAAGAATTCACGGCGAGTGCGATACCGCTATAAACGACGGTAAATGCAAGATACATGGGATTGCGCGAATAGCCGAATAAACCCTTATCAACAATAGTCCCGACCGGCTTGAATCTAGGATCAACATGATCTTTTTGGAAAGTACGTACAGCCGAAACAACAAAGAGCGCGCCGACACATATAAGCGGTAATCCAATAGCAAGCCCAATCCAAAAATTTTCGAAGATTTTGAAAGGCAATGCCACATGCACAATAATTCCAGCCAGAAGAAAATATGAATATAGGTATGGCGGTCTTGCGATTGGCTTAACAGATGATGGCGCAATCATATATTTTAGCTAAAACTTTCTTCAATTATGGTGCCTTTGTGGGGCATGAATAATGTGATTTTTGATTTGAGGGAGTTAAATTTTAATCAACCCTTTCTTTCACTAAATTTATTAATTCCTGTTCTGTTTTATAAATACCGTGACGAGAAAATACTAAAACTTTACAATTCTCATCGTCTATTATTTGAAATACCGCGCGATAACCTTTTGATTTGCCAACATTTTCTCGCAACGGCACGACACGCGCTTTGTAAACTTTCCTTTCTCCAAAACCAGGAAACGGATCAATACCTGGTGTCTCGCGTAATCCCTTCAAACAGAAAAACCGCTCCCACGCCTCTAATGATTCAAGCGGCGCCTGGAAGCGCCGCAAGTTTCTCAAATCTTTTTCAATGTCTTCATGCCGAACAACCTTCATGCCTTATATTACATCTTCGCCATCTCGCCGTATTTGTTGCGATAATAGGCAAGATTATAATCAATAACATCATTCGGCTTTGTCGCAATCCAAGGAGCTTCGCCATGACTCGCGTTTTTCATTTCCGCGCCGGCAAATCTCTCCCATTTAACGGCTATTTCTTCCAACATCAGCAGTTCTTCTTTGGTAAAAACATCAACATCAAAATCCTTGAGCGCTTCAATATGCTGTTGATCATTCAGACCATCAGCAATCTTCCGCTTAGTAACTTTAATCTCCTTGCCGCTCATTTCTTTCAGAATTTTTTCTCCCATCCGCGGCACCGGCCCATATTCAAAACGGAGATATTCGTCTCCGGTAACCGAACGACCATACTTCTCAAAAAAATCAAAATCAAGGTAGTACAAAAGCTTCATCAGCTTAAGCTTGCCGAGCGTGCCATTTTGAATCCTTTTTGCGAAAAATAAAACAGCGTTTTTGTACTTTTTTTCGTTGATTTTAGGAATTTTAACCATGTTTATATAATACCACAAATGTATAAAAAATACACGCTAAGCAGAAAACGCTTTGGATAGAATTGACTGTTCTAATGAGGTGAAGTTGTT
>CAYIGX010000072.1:0-3245 GCA_964363095.1 uncultured Candidatus Saccharibacteria bacterium | reverse complement strand
CAGAATTCCAGTGGAGAGTGGGCTGATAACCAATACCCCCTTAATTTAATATCAAAGGGTAAAACCAATTAACAGACAACCTCTACACCACCAGAATTCTGCTCGCAAAACCATATAAAAACTCACCCGATACTTGTTACCAACTTACCTTTCCCTATTACCGTTCGAACGCAGTGAGAACTACTTAATGCATCAGTTCTCGCTCCGCTCGAACAGTAAATTGGGTCGAGTTTGCGACAACAACACACCAGATTGCTCTGCCTCCCCTCCTAATTGGGTTTGTTTTTGATGTTTCCTCTCGCGGTCCAGGTGATTTTCTTCTTCTCCCAGACGCTCAAGGTGCAATTTATTAATACTCGTATCTTATACTATTACCAGCTAAATGTCAACATTATCCCCTCCCAGAGCTGATAATTTGTTTTATCCCCCTAATCTATCCACAATTTCCTGTTCCCAACCGAAGGCCTCAGGGTTATCCGTGTTAGATAGTAGCTTTTTGGCTTCCATTGGTTCTACCCAAAAAATGTCATCATCTTTCTCGCTTTCTTCGGGTACTCTTTCCCCCAGTTCGTCGACTTCTGCTAAAAAGTAGATTACCGTCTTGCTAATTTGGATATTTCCCCGTTTGAACTGATAAGGATGACTCCCAATAAATTTTATTAATCTGCCAACCCCGCCAACCTCTTCTTTGAGCCCTCGTAAGGCCGCTTCCCGAAAAGTTTCGTCTACTTGCACAGTTTCTTTAGGTAAAAGATAAATCTCACCCTTCCCAACCATATCCCGTTTAATGATGGCAATTTTACCTGCGTAAACAGCCAAAAGCCCGACCGACAGATGGTACGGAAAAGATTCATCTCCAATTAACAACTCTCCTTTCGGTAATTCTGTAAAATCATCCATTCTATTTCCCAGAACAACTTACGATTCTTCTAAAATAATTCTCTCTTTGAATGCCCCTCTGGTCTCGGCCTTCTGGTGTTTTAGCATCTGCAATTCCGTCTTATCCCAATGCTTGAACTCACAGATTGCCTCTAAAATCTCCATAATATCTGCGACTTCTTCTATGCTTTCGTCTTGTTTAAATTCGTCAACCTCTTCTTGCAATTTTTCTTTTAGTTTTTGCCAATATTCCTGTTCGGTGGCGATGTGAATAATGAACTTTTCGCCTCGCTGTCCAATAATTTCAGGAATCCTGTCTCTAACCAATTTGTCATACTTCATAATCTCTCTAATTTAATTAATAAAACTTATTTGCCACAACATTTCTTGTATTTTTGACCACTGCCGTCCATCCTTCGCTTAAAAGCTTCCGTCTTCGCATGAGCTACGCCGGACGCTACGGAGGACTTCGCTATTCTGTACAACTCAATATTACTTGCCATGACATTTCTTGTACTTGATTGGTTTACTGGTGGCGGGATCGACCGCTCCGCATGGACAGGGATCATTGCGACCAATTTTGTCCCCAGATTTTTTACCCACATTGGATTTTTGCTGACCTGCTGACCCGCTGACCTGCTGACCTGCTAGTTCGCCGGCTTCATCTTTAAAATCACCGGTGGGCTCCTGCGCCCCTTTCAGCGCCATTTTCTTTTTGGCCTCCATTTCGGCGGATGATTGAACGACGGCCGGATTCACTCGCACTCGGAAAATCATATGGGTTACGTCTGAGGCAATTGCCGCGAGTAGCCGCTGAAACATCGTGTAGGCCTCTTGCTTATATTCCGAGAGTGGGTCTTTTTGCGCATATCCGGACAACCCAATTCCCTCGCGCATTTTGACCATAGCGTCCAAATGATCCACCCACAATACATCGATCGTGCGCAAATACACTGCTCGCTCCACTTGCCGCCAAGTTTCTTCACTATTTTCTTTTTCCCGTTCGGCATAGATAGTTTGCGCCCTATCCAGCAATAAGTCGGTAATTAAATGTTGTTCGCCGAAAGATTTGATGGTGGTTTCATCTTCAGCCGAAAGATTAAAGACGGTTTTAACATTTTCCAACACTTCTTTAATATTCCAGGCCGAGCGATCTAGCCCAACGCAATGGAAATTCACCACACTTTCGATTTCGCGTTTAATATCCTGCCAAATTTCATCTTTCAAACTAGCATTCAGCAAAATTCCGCGCCGTTTATTATAAATAACTTCGCGTTGACGGTTCATCACATCATCGTATTGCACGACATGCTTTTGAATATCAAAGTTGTGGCCTTCGACTTTCTTTTGCGCCGCTTCGATACTGGAACTGATCATTTTGTGTTCAATCGGCATATCTTCGGGCACATGCATGGTTTTCATTAAACCCTTCATTCGTTCCGAACCAAATAGACGCATTAGGTCGTCTTCCATCGAAATAAAGAATTGACTACTTCCCGGATCGCCCTGTCGACCGGCCCGACCCCGCAGCTGATTATCGATCCGGCGAGATTCGTGGCGCTCGGTGCCCAAAATATGTAACCCACCCAACTCGCGCACCCCTTCGCCTAACTTAATGTCGGTTCCCCTTCCGGCCATGTTAGTCGCGATGGTAATCATGCCTTTTTGCCCGGCGTCTTTTACAATCTCGGCTTCCCGTTCGTGCTGTTTAGCATTCAACACGTTGTGGGGTACACCTTCCACTTTTAACATATCGGACAGGAGCTCCGATTTTTCAATCGCAATCGTTCCTACCAAGACAGGTTGACCTTTGGTATGCTTTTCTTTAATTTCGCGCACGACCGCATTAAACTTGGCGGCTTCGTTAATAAAAATTAGATCGTTCTGATCGCGCCTCACCATCGGTTGGTTCGTCGGAATTACTACTACTTCCAAGCCATAGATTTTGTAAAATTCCTCTTCTTCAGTTTTGGCAGTACCAGTCATACCTCCCAATTTGTTGTAGAGACGGAAATAATTCTGGAAGGTAATCGTGGCCAGCGTTTTACTTTCCCGCTTAATCTCGACCTTTTCTTTGGCTTCGATTGCCTGATGCAATCCTTCGCTATAGCGCCGACCGATCATCAGCCGACCAGTAAACTCATCCACAATAATAATTTCGCCATCTTTGACCACATAGTCACAATCGCGTTTATACAAAGATTCGGCTTTTAGAGCTTGTTCAATGTGATGGGCCAAAGTAATATCGCCCGATTCGTAAATATCTTTAATGCCCAGGAGCTGTTCGACTTTATTAATGCCATCTTCGGTTAAAACCGCCGAATGCATTTTTTCATCGATATTGTAGTCCACATTCGGAGTTAAAG
>CAYIGX010000071.1:0-3327 GCA_964363095.1 uncultured Candidatus Saccharibacteria bacterium | reverse complement strand
TGCCGAAAAAGTCAAAATTGAATACGGGATGGCAAGTTCGGTCTTACTTTCCGATAAAGACATAGTCGATTTATCTCGGTTTGATAAAGCGGAAGATCAGCAAATTTCCCGGCGATATATTGCCGAGATCATTGAAGCTAGGTTAATGGAAATCTTTATGATGATCAAAACCGAATTGCGCAAAATCGGTAAAGACGGGATGTTACCAGCCGGGGCGGTTTTGGTTGGCGGTGGCGCCAAACTCCCTGGCATTATCGATTTTGCTAAAATCCATTTAGGGCTTCCGGCCCAAATCGGTTTTCCCATTGAACTGCGGGGAGTGGTGGATCGCCTTGACGATCCGCGGTTTGTCACGGCGATCGGGTTAGTGTTGTGGGGGATGGACGACCAAAATAATGTGTCCGATTTCCGGAGAGAGCCCAGTTTTGGCGGAATTTTTGCACGCCTCCGGAACTGGTTTAAATAAAGTTATCCACAGGGTGTGGATAAATATGATTGGGGATGAAATACGGCTTTATTAGCTCCTAAAGCCAATTTATTGATAATCTTTCAATATCTTTGACTTATCTTTCCCTGCTCATATATAATGAGTAGTCGTTGGGTGGATAACGTGGGGATACGTTGTGGATTATTTTAAGTAAACAAAGTAATGCTTAGGAGGAATAATTATATGGTGTCAAGGAAAATGACTACCGATTTTACAGGCGAAGGGGTGTTCGCTCGCATCAAAGTTGTGGGTGTCGGCGGCGGCGGTTCGCATGCGATCAATCGCATGATCGACGCTAATATTAAGGGCGTGGAATTTGTCGCAGTAAATACTGATGCGCAGGATTTACATTATTGCGAGGCCCCAACCAAAATTCATATTGGTCAAACTACTACTCGTGGGCTCGGCGCCGGGGCGGACCCGGAAAAAGGTAAAAAGTCAGCCGAAGAAAATAAGGAAGATATTTATAATGCTTTAAAAGACGCCGATATGGTGTTTGTAACTTACGGCGCCGGCGGCGGCACTGGCACAGGCGCGGGTCCGGTCGTGGCCGAAATTGCTCGGGAACTAGGCGCCTTAACTGTGGCGGTTGTAACTAAACCGTTTTCGTTTGAGGGCCTCAGGCGGCGCAAAATTGCCGAAGAAGGAATCGAAGAACTCCGCAGTCGCGTTGATACCCTCATCGTGATTCCCAACGATCGCTTACTCCAAGTTATTGATAAAAAAACTTCCCTCTACGATGCCTTTTCGGTGGTGGATGATGTTCTGCGTCAAGGCGTCCAAGGCATTTCTGATTTAATTACCCAACACGGCATGATCAATGTCGACTTTGCCGATGTTAAAGCCATCATGTCCAATTCTGGTTCGGCTTTAATGGGTATCGGGCGCGGCACCGGCGATAGTCGAACCTTAGAAGCCGCCAAGCAAGCCGTAGATAGCCCACTTCTAGAACTTTCAATCGATGGAGCCAAAGGCATTCTATTTAACATTACCGGTGGACCAGATTTAGGCATGTACGAAATTGATGAAGCCGCCCGCATTATTACTGAAGCGGCCGATCCGGATGCCAATATTATCTTTGGGGCGGTAATTGATGAAGCCATGCAAGGCGAAGTTAAAATTACCGTGGTGGCCACCGGGTTCGAAGACGATATGTATAGTGTGACGCGTCCCGGACGCAATCAACGCATGGAACAAGCGAGTAATAGAGCCGGTGGAGGGTTAGGGATGCCAAAAGAGCAAACCCCCGAAGAAGAGAGAGACGAAATTGATGTGCCGGCCTTCATCCGCAAAAAGATTAAATAGTTACTTTCCTTAAGGAAAGTAACCAAAGTCCTCGGGCAGTCGTCCTCACTCGGTATTTATCCCAAAATATACCTTTCCGCTCTCGTCGGTGTAACCGACTTCGCAGCGGTAATTTTGGGAATACCTATCGTTCGGACTCCAATGCCCGGGTTGTGGACAGAACGCTCAAACTCCAATGCCATGATTAAGGTAACAGAAAAATCAAGTTTCACCTCCCCTCCTGGTCTCAGAGCAATGAATAATTCCTCCCCTGCCAGAGGAGGGGTTAGCGGCGCCATGTATCGAATGGTACATGGGGGAGGTGGGAGTATATTCCCTGAGTATCTCTTTTTATTCCCCGAGCGTAGTCGAGGGGTTACCTAACGTATTTCTCGATTACACTCGAAAAATAATCATGCAATTATAACAGCCCCACCCAGGGCTGTTTTGGTGTTGTCCGTCATCCTGAACTTGATTCAGGATCTCTTCACTGTCATTCTCGACTTGATCGGGAATCCAGACAGTAAAATAAACAAAAACATTTTTTTGTTCTTGTCTGGGTTATCGGGTCGAGTCCGATAATGACAAATTAGATAAACTTCTGCGGCTGGGGGCGAATTTTTTCTTTCCATCTTGGCACTACAAGATGTTGGGGGTAATTTAAATATACATAACAATATAGTGTGTCTCTATGCGCTGTCCTGCTTGTAAAACCGGTGATACGGCCGTAATCGACTCTCGCGAAAGTGAAGAAGCCGATAGCATCCGCCGTCGTCGCGAATGTACCACCTGCAATTATCGCTTCACGACCTACGAACGGTTCGAAGTGCCCAATTTGATGGTGGTCAAAAAAAGCGGCGCCCGGGAAAATTTCGACCGCAACAAACTCGCTCGCGGTATTTATAAGGCCTTCGAAAAACGCAATGTCAGTCCCGACCAGATCGAAGGCATTATCGATGGCGTCATCCGCGAAATTATGGAAAAATATGATGTGGAGATCCCAAGCGCTCTCATCGGGGAAATGGCGCTCGGTCGCATCAAGCCAGTCGATAAAGTGGCCTACATTCGCTTTGCGTCAGTGTATCGGGAGTTCGTCGATTTAGCCGCTTTTCAAGAGGAGATTAAAAAATTAATTAGTAAATAATAATTATATTGGGCGGCTCCGTTGTCCCGTTATGGGGGAGGGAAGCGGAGTAATATCTAACGATATTGGAGGTGGTATGGCAGATACTCGCACAGAGGTTAAATTGGTGTCGCGGTATTTTACGACCGAAGGGGAAAATGTTTTTGATAAAGAAGAGTGGGGCAAGCGCCGGGCTTATTTATTTGATAGTAAAGCCAATCAGGTTTTAATTGATTGGGAAGTCGAAGCGCCGGTGGCCTGGTCGGATACCGCCGTCAATATTGCCGCTTGGAAGTATTTCCGTCGCAAAGGGGTGCCGACGCCCGAGGGCCGCGAAACCAGTATCCGCCAAATGGTTGATCGGGTGGCGACCGCGATCGCGAAGGCCGGAGAAACTTACGGCTATTTTACCGATCCCGCTGAAACTAAAGTT
>CAYIGX010000070.1:0-3360 GCA_964363095.1 uncultured Candidatus Saccharibacteria bacterium | reverse complement strand
ATCCAGAAATTATTCGCATCGCTGCGCATGAATTGGATCCGTCGCTCCTGACCGAATACGCTTTTCAGCTGGCTAGCCAATTTGCCAAATTTTATGAAAAAAATCCTGTCCTGTCGGCTGACCCGGCCACCAAGAATTTTCGGCTCCACTTAGTTGCCAGCGTGAAACAAGTGTTAGAGAATCTATTAACTACTTTAGGAATTATTCCTTTAGAGAAAATCTAATCAGACATTATGACCATGCAAATACAGGGCAGAATTTATTTAGGCATAGGTTTAATCTTTATTCTTTATGCCCTAGTTAATTTTTTCCAAAAACCCACTCCTACTAATAACACTACCAATCAACCCGTCGATCAGACCATCAAAATTATTGCGGTGGGAGATATTAATTTAGGACGACAAAGCGGACAAAAGATATTGGCGGGAGATATTAATTATCCGTTTATTAATATTGCCGATTACTTAAAATCGGCGGATATTACTTTTGGCAACTTAGAAAGCCAACTGGCCGATTTGGATGGCGAAACCCAGTCGCCCACCAATGAATACCGGTTTGCGGGCCCTCCCAAAGGTGCCGATAGTTTAGCCGGAGCCGGGTTTGATATTGTGTCGTTGGCCAACAATCATATGTGGGACTACGGCAAAGAACGCCTGTTCGAAACTATGGATAATCTGGACAGAGTTGGGATTAAATATACCGGTGCCAGTAAAACCACCGAGACCTTATACCAGCCCATTATGATGGAAGTTAAAGGGCAGAAAATTGCTTGGTTTGCGGTAACAGCCCTCCTGAATGGCTATGAAAAATCGGGCGCCAAAGATTATGTCGCTTGGGCCGATGATGATCGTTTGATTGAGGCCATCAAACAATTGAGAACCCCTCCCCCAGCATCCGCGGAGCAAGCTACACCTCCCCTTGCTCCCTCCCCCTCTATCTCCCCCTCGGGCAGGGGGAGAAATTGGGATGGGGTGGATTGGATCATCGTGTCAATGCACCGCGGCGTGGAATATGCGGCTACCCCCTCATCCGCCCAAATAGATTTCGCTCATAAAGTCATCGATGCTGGAGCTAATATTGTGATCGGCCACCATCCCCATGTGCCGGAAGGGATTGAGGAGTATACCAGCAGGTCAGGAGTGGAGCAGGTCAGCGAAAGGAAAGGTATTATATTCTACTCGCTCGGTAACTTTGCTTTTTGGCAACCCTTCGACTATTGGACCCAGCATAGTTTTGTCGTGGAACTAACCCTAAAATCCGATGGTAAGTTCGATCACACCATTATTCCGATCGATGCCGGTTGGCAACCTAAATTAAGCGATGAAATAGACCAAGCCAAGATTAAAGAATACCTCATTAAATTATCTGATAAACTAAATGGCGTTAGCGAAAATCAATAGCGCGGCAATTGTGGGATTAAATGCTACTTTGATTGATACGGAAGTAGACATCAGTAACGGTTTGCCGGGGTTTTTGATCGTGGGATTGCCGGATAAATCCGTAGAGGAAGCTAAGGAACGCGTTAAATCGGCTATCCGCAATAGCAATGTCCAATTTCCGAATCGCAAGATTACGGTTAATTTAGCTCCGGCTGATTTGCGTAAAGAAGGGCCGGCCTATGACCTGCCGATTGCGGTCGGGATTATGCTGGCCTCGGAACAAATCTATAAACCAGAAAGTGCTGTGTTTTTTGGTGAATTAGCGCTGGACGGCAATGTCCGACCTATCAATGGCGCAATTCTGTTCGCTTCGATGGCCAAGAATCTCCATATTAAAACTATCTATATCCCCGCTGACAATGCTTTGGAAGCTTCTTTAATTGATGGGATAGAAATTATTCCGGTCAAGAATTTGAAACAACTGGTGGCGCACCTGCGCAAAGAGACCCTGATTCCCCCGCACCCCCAAACTGCCGTTGACCCCTCGCTACTGGAACAGGCCTTTGCCACCGATATGAAAGATATCTCTGGCCAAGAACAAGCCAAGAGGGCGCTGGAGATTGCTGCCGCCGGGCGCCATAATATTCTGATGTCTGGCCCACCGGGCTCAGGCAAAACTATGCTCGCCAAAGCCCTTACGACCATCCTCCCGCCTCTGACCGTTCCAGAAATGTTAGATGTGACCAAAATCTACAGCGTGACGGGTTATTTAGCCAACAACAGTTCTTTGATTCTCCAGCGCCCCTTTCGCAGCCCTCACCACACTGCCTCGGCAGTGGCTATCACCGGCGGCGGCAACTGGCCGAAGCCCGGCGAGATTTCACTAGCCCATAAAGGTGTGCTATTTTTAGATGAATTGCCAGAATTTACCCGACAGGTATTGGATGTTTTGCGCCAACCGATGGAGGATAAAATCGTCCACATCTCTCGGGCCAACCAAAGCACCACTTTCCCGGCCAATTTTATGTTGGTGGCCGCTCAAAACCCTTGCCCTTGCGGTTATTATGGCGACCCACAAAAATCCTGCACTTGTAGCGCTGGTCAAATCCATAATTACCAAAAGAAAATTTCCGGACCGATGCTGGACCGGATTGATTTGCATATCCAAGTCCCCCGCTTAAGTTATGACAAACTCACGACCAACCCCAACGCCGAAAGTTCTTTCAATATTCGGAAAAGAATAATTTTGGCGCAGGGGATTCAAGCCAAAAGATTTACTGGTTCCCCTACCGTCAACAATTCCGAAATGAACACCGAAGAACTCAAGCAATTTTGCGCATTGGATGAAGAGGGGCACAATTTACTCCGCCATGCGGTCGATAAAATGAATTTATCGGGTCGGGCTTATAGCCGAACTTTAAAAGTTGCCCGCACAATTGCCGACCTGGAGAATGAATCTAATTTAAAACCTCAGCATATTGCCGAGGCCTTAAGTTATCGATTAACTGATAATGAGTTCTAATTTTTTGTCATCCCGATACCCTTGTTAGTCATCCTGAACTTGATTCAGGATCTCCATAAATCATTTTTCTTGCTACTTTTCTAGAAAAGTAGCCAAAAGTCCTGCCCAGTCATCCTCGCTAGGCAAAATATAAAATACACCTTACTGCTCCCGCCCTAACAGACAACGGGCTTCGCAACGGTGATTTTATAATTACCTTACGCTCGGCTTCCAATGGGCAGACCCCGAAACAAGATAAAACCGAATGGCTCACATCCTGTGAATCGTCAAAAAATCAGAATTTATTTATTCTTGATTAAATGAATTTGCTGACAGTTTGATTCAGCCAAGTCCCCACAATTGTGTGATCAACCGCATAGTTTAGAGCAAACAAAGCCACCAACATAATTGCCGCCACAATCAATAAAGTCATGAGGTCATGCCGAATAATGGCATGTTTTTGCATATGCGCCGCGGCAA
>CAYIGX010000069.1:0-3365 GCA_964363095.1 uncultured Candidatus Saccharibacteria bacterium | reverse complement strand
ACTTAAAGCGGAAAATTTTTATAAGCAGTACGGCGCTATTACGATTGTGTTGGCTCGGTTTATGCCATTTATCCGCACCTTTGCTCCGATCGTGGCCGGAGTCGGCAAAATGAATTACAAAATTTTCGCTTTCTATAACATTGCCGGTGGGCTTCTCTGGACTTTGGTGATGACCCTATCGGGATATTATCTGGTGCAGGTGCTCCCGGGGATAGAAAGGTATATTATGTATGTCATTGCCCTGATTATTGTGGTTTCGGTCATCCCACCAGTTTGGCACTGGTTCAGACGCCGTCATTAATGATATTTTATATATAGACACATTATTAAATACACAAAATGAAGAAATTAGGAGTTTATTTAATGTTAGTCGGGCTATTGGCGGGTAGCCCAGCCATCAGCTTGGCCTACAGGGCGGCTCCATTAGTTGATTTTAATCAAACTGCCGGTAATACAGTGAATCAAATTGAGCTGACGGTGCCGGAAGCCATAGATAACTCCGCTACTAATGAAGCTGTGGATAAGCCAGTAATGGTGAACGGGGTAGCCGTTACAGTGCCTAAATCTATCTTGACAGCGGTGAGTAATTTAGTTAGACAAGATGCTAATATTCGCAAAGTGGAAATAAAAACTGGAGTGGTTAAAGTGGATTATCGGAAAACCACGAAAATCTTAGGATTTATCCCGGCCAGATTTAACTTGCATATTGTTGCCAATCCTGCTCAAAAACAGTTAAATATCGGAAGATCCTGGTGGGCAATTTTTACTAACACCAATGTACGCCAGATTTTCGAAGATTTGAAAAGCGGGATGAACGGGATGTCGGCATCGGCCTATCAAACCACAGACCAACGGAGCACGCAAATCATTCGCATTATTAGTACGGTGATGAAAAATATCGCCGAAACTCTGAAGCCAGTTCCAGGAAATAATATATAAATCTATGAATAAAGTGATAGAAAAGATCGTTGTGCAAATTAAGAGCCAGTGGATTTTAGTGGTTGGAATTATTTTGGCGATTACCCTGATTTTATTGTTGACTAATAACAAGTCCACCACTCCGACTGATAACTCAATTAATGGCATTAGTAATGCCATGATTGCGGAAGACCTAACTGCCGTCAAAACTACTTTGGCCACCAAATCTAAATGGGCCATCGATAAAATGGAAATAAATGTTTTGCAAAATACCGGCGACCATGCTCGAGGTGGGGTCACTTTTATTGATAGTAAGGGTAGTGCCGGCGGATATTGGTTTGCCGTGAAGAACACGGACGGCACTTGGCGAATTGTGTTAGATGGCAACGGCCAGATTTCTTGCGCCAAAATGCGCCAAGAGGGCTTTCCGGAGGCGATGATTCCAGATTGCGCTTAATTGTCCCGAGCAACCCCTCCTCTCCTCCCCTTGCCAAGGGGAGGTTGGGCGAAGTCGGGCGTAGCTTCGCGGAAGCGAAGACTGATGGGGGGTGGCTTGATTTTTCCGCTCTGGTGAAGTAAGATTGCCCCATACCGAAAGTGGAGGTGTACTTTTGAATATAGAGCAAGTTGAATTTAGCGAAAGCTTTCAGATTGTTTTTACCCAGGAAGAAAATGATGATCAGTGCCGTATCGCCCACGATAACAACCCCATCCACCACAAAGAAAGAGGGGGAATTATCCACTTTTCGCTTATAGCAGGGCGGATGGCGTCAGAAGCGCGGAATCGCGCTATGGCCAAAGGTATATTTGCCAATGAACCGCGAGTGGGAGACAACTTTTTTAAATACCATGGTTCAATCAGGGCAAACAGAATCTATACTTGCGCGATCGAAGTGATTAAATATCCCCATACTAAAAGTTTTGTCCTTATTTATAGTATCGGGAACCGCTTCACGGGAAGGATCACCGGCACTTATTCAGATTAACTCTGGCAGCTTTCGCCCAATGCAGGCCTGTCCCACTCTTGCCTCTCCAAGAGTGGGACATTTTTTATTACTTATGAAAAACCATTATCTCCTAATGCAACACGGTACGTACCGTGTTACATTATTGAGCATAGCCCTTTGGGGAATTTTTATTGTTTTTTGTAAAAAATAGTTCTATAATGCGGCTAATTTAATCCGCTATATGGAAATTACTCCGCTCATCCAGCGGTAATTAGACAACCCAATCGTAAACAAATTAGCCACAGTCCTCGCTGTAGCCCAAAGGTTAAAATCCCCCCAAAAACATTATTTTGAAATCACGAGATAAACTTAAGCAACCAAGTTAAATGTCCATTCTTCGCTGGTATATACTTTAGTACCCTGTTTGATCTCCACGTGCCAATAAATCTGCCCATCAACCACCCCTAGAATGTAATTCAATAAAGTGCTTGGCACTAAGTAATAACTATCTTCGGTTGAAAAATCATGCTTAAGCCAATAGCCCGGGTTTCCACTGCCGTCATCTGGAGGTTTACGGAATTCCGTAATCTTAAGGGTATATTCCTTGAGTTCAGTGCCTTGCTGGGCTAAATGCCAATCGAATAAGAGGTCGCCATTTTTCACAGAATAAGTAGAGTCAAGAGCTGGGTTATCAAGCACTATTACATACACGGGCAATAACAGTGTTTTGGGTGCACTCCATGCCAAGGCACCCTTCCAATTAGAACCAACTTGTAATTTAAAAGAAGTGTCCTCTGGGAAATCATCTACAATATCTTGCACATTTAGTTCAATCTGTAAAACTTTTTTCACATCTCGTTGTCCGATTTTACTAGAAGTGATACCGGTAAATTTAAGAATATAACTGTCTGGGTTATCTTCGAAACCGGGCTCCCATTCAATTGTCACCGTCTCGCCCTTTAATTGATACTCATCTTGTGAGGGTTGAGTAATAGTGGGTGCGTTTACAATTTGCACATCAATAGTCCAAGTTTCGCTAGTGTAAGATGCGGTATCATCCGGGTATTTGGCCGCGACCTCCCAGGTCCAAGTGAATGGCTTGTCGAATTCGATATTATCTTGTTTTTTAAATATTTCCTTTAATTCATCCATCGCAATAGTTAGGGTGGTGTCTGTGCCCATATCCTTTTTTCCGCCGGTCCAGTATTGCAATTCTTTATTGCCCAATTCTGAGCTAATCTCGTAGCCGCTGGGGGAAGAACCTTCCTTGGCCTTCCATTTAAAAACTAAATCACCATTTGCATAAACGCTTTTGTCTTCCGGGCTGATTAATTCAGGAGGCAATTTTTCGCCTTGTTCTTCACCGCCCCCATCACCGCCACCAGTACCGCCCGAACCCGAACCGTCATCTCCACCACCTCCACCAGTGCCGCCGCCGCCAAAACCAGCACCACCACCAGAGCCACTGCCTCCGCCAGAACTGCCACCGGATCCGCGTCC
>CAYIGX010000068.1:0-3466 GCA_964363095.1 uncultured Candidatus Saccharibacteria bacterium | reverse complement strand
TGCTGTTGTGTCGGACCGGAAGCGGCAACACTGGGAGTCGATGGAATAACCTGGGCTGAGGGTGGCGGAAAATCAGGAACCATCGCGGCCGTTTGCCACTTACGGACAAGGTCCGTCACATCATTTTTGCATCGGCCACAAAAATAAGTAGGCCCGTTTATGCCTTCATTTCTGTAGAGAGGGCCCCTACCGCAATGAGGACAGTTCTTCGGCTCTGGTGGCAATGCCGATTCTTTTTCTGCCAGCGCTGGTTTCACGGATTGGCCACACATCGGACAATAGACCGTATTCGGTAAAAGTTTGGTCCCGCAATGAGTACAAAACTTCCTCTCGGGCGACACCTGTGTCGCCGCTGGAGGAGATTCGTTACTAATAACCATATCAGGCCTCCTTGGGTTGCCTGGTTGATTTAATATTTATTTCAATGTTCAAATGAACAGATGTCTATTTAGAGCATATGCCAAAACTTCCCTGATGGCAAGAAACTTGTTCTGGGAGCTTATTTTTGATTAACGATACGGGCTTCTGGTTCTAATGAAATGCCCGTTTTGGCTTTAACTCGTTTCTGCACAAATTGCGATAACTTTGCCACATCTGTTGCGGTGGACTTGCCGCAATTAATCAAAAAATTGGAATGCTTAGTAGAAATTCTGGCTCCCCCGATGGTGTGTCCCCGAAGTCCCGCTTGGTCAATGAATTTCCAGGCCGGAATCCCCCGCTCCGGATTTTTAAACCAGCTCCCGCAAGAAGGGCTTTGGGGGTGCTTATCCAAGCGAAGTTGTTTTTCCGCGGCAATTTCTTTAAGTGCTTGCTTATGATTAACTTTTTCTAACTTAAAAACAGCGCTTAACACAATTAACTCGGGTTGATGTTTTAATTTGGAGTGGCGGTAATCAAAGCCCAACTCACTCGGCTTCATAGTAATAATTTTACCGGTTCTGACATTAAAAATCTCGATTTCTTGTAAATAATCTTTAATCTCTTTGCCATAACAGCCCGCGTTGCCGACGATGGCTCCTCCGACACTTCCCGGAATGTTCGCCAAGAAATTAAACCCGCCGAGCCCTTGTTTCAATAAACTCCGCACCATCTCCCCCAGCATCACCCCCGCCTCCACGGTCGCACTGGTGTGCGACCGCTCCGATCGAAGCATCGGAGCAACCTTCCTATCATTCCGGGCATTCCCTTTGTCATCCCAGCCCTTCCCTCTGTCGTTCCGAGTGGAGCAAAGCGCAATCGAGGAATCTTTTAAATTATTATAAGATTCCTCCGCTCGTTTCACTTCGGTCGGGATGACAAACTTATTCGCCACATACCGCCGCACCACCAGCCCACGAAATCCTTTGTCCGGAAACACCACATTACTTCCGCCCGCCAATACGAAATATGGAATACCTAATTTATGTGCCAATCGCAACACTTCTACCAATTCCTCTTTAGTTTTGGCCTCCACCCATAAATCGGCCGGTCCACCCACCTTCATCGTGCAAAACCGCGAGAGCTTTACCCCCCGCGCCACCTTTACCGGACTTTCAGAAATGAATTTTTGGTATTTAATAACCAACCCTATCTATAAATCCACTTGATATGTTGATTGGAAATGTGAGCTGGACCGGTAATCTGTATCTTTACTGTTTTATTTGATTTGATCAGATCTGGCACCATTGACCAAAATAGATTATGACCATCGTCTAACCAATCTATGAATTTCCCATTTTCAATTGCTCCCCATAACTCATAGACCTTATCTTTATCTGTTTTGAATGTGGCAACAGAATAGTTACCAGTTTTTGGGGGGTTATAACCCACAAATTTTCCGGTTATTTCCGGGCCAATGGCTCCCTCTCCTTTAAATTCAGACTCCTGACCGACACTCCTCACCCATAAATACTGTCCACCCCCTTTAGAACAATCTGATTCTCTGCTATGGCCGCATTTCACATATCTTATATCAGCGATTTTTTCTTTATCAGCCAGCTTATAAGATTCATTTCTTACCACCTCATCCTCAAAAATTACCGGCCAAACATGAGGATATTCTACTGAAGTAAAACCATCTTTAGTGTATTGAACTTTTTTAAAATACATTTCAGCTTTTGGATAATTCATTTGCAATTGAGCCAGCTCGCTGGTAATTGTTACTCCGTGGTCCTTTTGCTCTTGAGTAATAAGATGCCCGTTTGGATTATCCAAACTCATTAAATATCCACCCATCTCGTAATAAGTGCGATTACTTACATAGAAAGCTACGGCTTTATTGTAAGCCATTGAGATATAGGGAGCAGCATCATAAATAATTATCAGCACAGCCGCTAATAACAGAGCTTTAATGGATTTTCTAAACTGCTTTTTTTGAAACCAATAGTTATAGAATCGATTACCGATAAAGAATATTAAGCCAGTTACAAGTAATCCCGACAAAATAATTAGTGGCCCTATCATTACTAAACCAAATCCAGCATCACTTGTTTCCTGGGCGTGCTCCATCTCCCATAATGCCTGTAATAAAGTCAAAAAGGACCCTGGCAACACTAAGAAAGTCATCACAACTTTTAGTGAATTTGCGATGATCTTTATTCTTTTTATTTCATTAATTTCCATATTCAAACGAGATAATAAATTAACAACATGCCGAATATTAAAACGACGAGTTGGCCGAGGCGCAAACCAATGTTCTTGCCACCCTTGAGTTCGGCGAACAAATCGGTGAGAGCGATATACAAAAATCCGCCCGCGCCAATGGCCACAATATAAGGCACTGTGCTTTGCACACTACTTAATGCAAAATAAGCGACCAATCCCCCAGCCACAGCCACTAAGGCAGAGAGAAGGTTAAAATAAAGCGCGCGGGTTTTAGAAAATCCGCTGTGCAAGAGGACGCCAAAGTCGCCCAATTCTTGGGGAATTTCGTGGAACAACACCGCCATAGTGGTGGCTATGCCCACCGGCACGCTTGCCATAAATGCCGAGGCAATTAACACTCCGTCTAAAAAATTGTGGAGGCCATCGCCCAACAAGACGGCATAACCCACCGCTTTGGGGCGATGTTCACATTCGTCGCAAGTATGGCCATGCTCGTGATGCCAGTGCAGAACTTGTTCAAACAACAAGAACAACAAAATCCCCGCCACTACCCAAATAAAAGCGCTTTCGCCTATCCCGACTAAACTTTCGGGGATCAGATCGAACCAAGCGGCTGCAAGTAATGTTCCAGCGGCAAATGCGACCAACCATGGCACAATTTTAGTAACCAACTTTTTTGCGGGCGCCCAGAAAAACACTACTCCGATCAGAGAAATCAAGCTCACCCCTAAAACCGCAACGATAATATATCCTAAAATCGGCATAATTTTACTTTATTGGACAGTGAGATCAAAACATTTGTAACCAACAGGATGAGCAAAAGAATTAGCCCCCACAAATTTGGGCGTACTCATCGGCTGATTAACATTCGCGGGTTCTTTAG
>CAYIGX010000067.1:0-3611 GCA_964363095.1 uncultured Candidatus Saccharibacteria bacterium | reverse complement strand
TATTGCTCCTGTCAAGCTAGCCCCGCCCGTTGCTAAGATTCCACCCAGGGCTATTCCGCCAGGCGAGGAGATGGCGAGGAATATACTGCGAGAAATAGAAGGGTTGGGGGAAGGAGAAGGAGCCGAAGACCAAAATCTGCTCCGTCAATACCACAACTGGATAGATGGAGAATATACCCCTTCCTGGAATAGCCTTACTCCTAAAATAGAGCAGGTGGCAGCCGACTGGGTGAATACGGCGATATTTGATTATATGCGAAGATACAATGCCGACACCCTGATTTCCCTGGGTGTGCCGTATCATATCTGGGCTACTCGTTCTATGAAGATGTATGCCACGCAATTATTTAAGAATCCTGCTTACTTTGCCACATATTTTAAGACTTACTTAATTAAAGTAACTTTACCCCCGGCTTGTGCAATCTTTTGTTTAGCCACTGCCGAAACATTATGTGCTTCTACATCGTATGCTCCCGTAAGCTCGCCCATGCCTAAAATCTTAATAGCATCAAATCCATTTAAATATCCCTTATCGGATAGGATTTGTAAACTTAACTTGTTGTTTTCTGCCATGCGCGATAAATCCCGTACATTCACTACCAATACTTTTGGTTTATTGGGCCGATGAAAACCTCTCCGTTTGGGCACAATTTGCGTAATTGGTTTTTGGCCGCCTTCAAAATAGGCGGGAATTTGGCCACCGGTTCTCGCTTTTTGACCTTTAGTCCCCCGGCCAGAAGTAGTGCCGCGACCAGACCCGCCGCCTCTTCCTACCCGTTGGGTTCCTTTATTCTTCGCCTTGTTAGCTGTAAGTTCGTGTAATTGCATAATTATTTCTCCGCTTTAGTTTTAGTGGATCTAGTGGCCGCAGTATTCCGATTAGGATTCCCTCGCCGGCGCATTAATTCTTTCGGATCAATCAATAAAGTAAGGGCTTTAATTGTGGCCAGAGTGTTGCTTAATTTATTTTTAGAGCCCAGGGCCTTACCCACCACATCTTTTACCCCAGCTAACTCTAAGACCACCCGCATGGAACTACCAGCCACAATTCCCGTCCCAGCTGGCGCCGGTTTAAGTAATACTGCCGCACTCTTATACTGAGTCCTCACTGGATAGGCAATCGTGGATCCACTTAGAAAAATAGATGTAATTCTTTTTTTGGCACTCGTCACTGCTTTAGCAATCGCCCCGCTGACATCAGTGGATTTGCCCAATCCATAAGCAATTTTGCCTTTTTCGTCACCCAGGACCACTAAAGCCCGGAACCGAACCCGTTTACCACCTTTAACTACCCGAGCCACGCGATTAATTTCGACTACTCGCTCAGTAAATTCCGGTTTCTCCATAGATTGTGCTGAATCTCTTCTTCTCATAATAATTTAGAATATTAATCCACCCTCCCTTGCACCTTCGGCCACAGCCTTAATTTGGCCGTGATATTGATAGCCGCCGCGATCAAATACAACTTTCTGTATGCCCAATTCCACCGCCTTCTTGGCCAAAGTAAGACCCAATTCCTGCGCTCCGGCCAAATTAGCCGTTTTCTTTAAATCTAAGGTTGATAAAGCCGTTAAGGTTTTGCCTGTCGCATCATCTACTAATTGGGCTCGCAGGTGCCGTAAGCTTTTATTGACGGTCAAACGAGGGCATACTGCCGTCCCCGTGATCTTGGCTCTGATCCGACGCCGCCGTCTAATTCTGCTGGTAGTTCTTGATATTTTCATAAATTTAATTAACTAGCGCTACTTTTAGCGGCCTTGCCTTGCTTGCGTCGAATTATTTCTTCGCGATACTTAATTCCTTTGCCTTTGTAGGGTTCGGGTTTTTTCATTGAGCGAATACGCGCAGCCATTTCACCAACTTGCTCTTTATCGATACCACTAACAACTAGTTCATTTTTAGTAATTTTAATACTGACTCCTGCTAAAATGGCTAATTTGATCGGATGGGAAAAACCTAAGTGCAACCAAATCTGATCATCATGAAGTTCCGCCTTAAACCCCACCCCATTAATGTCTAGAATCCGCTCAAAGCCAGCGGAGACACCGGTTACTAAATTGGCTAATTTAGCTCTAGTCAAACCATGCAAAGCTTTGCTGGTTTGATTTTCTGGATGTTGATTAATAATTTTTACTATCCCATCTTGTTGTTCAACTGTCATTCCGACTGGTAAGCGCCAGCTTAATTCGCCTAATTTGCCTTTTACCGTCGCCAAACCATCCCCGACAACGAGCGTAGTATTTTCCGGCAAATTAATAGCTAATCGACCAATTTTAGACATAACTTTACCAAATTTTAAATAAAACTTCACCGCCTAATTGTGCTTTCTTGGCATCACTTCCCGACATTAAACCCTCAGACGTTGATACCACAATGGTTTCCATCCGGTTCGATAATTGCTTCCTGAGTTCCGCTTGATTCATATAAATGCGTTGACCAGATTTACTGATCCGAGTCAACCCCCGAATGACCGGTTGATCGGCCGAATACTTCAATGTCAGTAGGAGATAAGCATGATCATTTTCGGGCTTAATTAGCTCGGACTTTTCGATCCAGCCCTCCCGGACTAATAATGCCGCGACGGCTTCTTTAAACCGCGAAGCGGGGATTTGCACAGTCGAAAACCGGCGAGCATTCGCATTACGTAAACGGGTTAACATGTCGGCAATTGGATCAGTTATCATAGTTTAGATTAATTACCAGGAAGCTTTTTTAATACCGGGCAGATTCCCCCGACTGGCTAACTCCCGGAAACAAATCCGGCAAATTTGAAAATCCCGTAAATAGCCATGACCGCGACCACAAATTTTGCAACGGTTAACTTTCCGAGTCGAAAATTTGGGTTTACTGTTAGCTTTTTTGATTAATGCTCGTCTCGCCATAATTAATTAGTTTTAAAAGGAAAATTAAGTTTAGATAGTAATAATTTCGCCAACTCATTAGTTTTGGCGGTGGTATGAATGGTCACGCTTAACCCAAAGGTCTTTTCTATATTATCCAGAGTAATCTCTGGGAAAACAATATGCTCTTTGATCCCCAGGGTATAGTTGCCTTTTCCGTCAAAAGCAGTAGGGGAGATGCCTTGAAAATCTCGCACCCGCGGCAAAGATACATTAACTAATTTATCAAGAAAATCATACATCCGCTTTCCCCGTAAAGTTACCGCCACCCCAATCGGCATCTTCTCTCGCAACTTAAATCCAGCAATCGATTTTTTGGCCTTGGTAATAATCGGTCTTTGCCCGGTAATCTGAGTCAATTCTTCTTTAACCTTTTCAATATAATTTGGATCGGATACGGCTTTGCCGGCACCCACATTAATCGCTACTTTAATGATTTTCGGAGCTTCTTCAATCGAGCGGAATTTTTGTTCCGTTTTAAGCTCTCCGCGTACTTTTTGATAGAGTTCTTTAAAAGTCATTTTAAACTGTGCTTTTACAAATTTTACAAATTCTTTCCTTGTTGCCAGCAGAAGTAATTTTAACTCCCAACCTTACTGGTTTAGTGCAATGGCTGCACATAAACATCACCTTAGAGGCGGCCAGTGGCATCGCCACTTCGGTAATGCCTCCGGCAGATTTTCTGCCCCGGGCCTTGATGTGCTTCTTGCC
>CAYIGX010000066.1:0-3613 GCA_964363095.1 uncultured Candidatus Saccharibacteria bacterium | reverse complement strand
TGCTTTCCCTTCTTCTTCAATAACTCCTTTCAGTTTGGGAATAATTTTAGCAAACTCCTGATACCATTTTGAACTTTCGGTATCAGGCGCAGAAATAATTAAAGGAGTTCTGGCTTCGTCAATTAAAATCGAGTCGACTTCGTCCACGATGACAAAATTTAATTCGCGTTGGACTAACCCCTCTCTCACCCCAGCCATATTGTCCCGGAGGTAATCGAACCCAAATTCGTTGTTAGTCCCATAAACAATATCGCTACCGTAGGCATCGCGGCGTTCCTCTGGACTTTTCCCATGCAAAATTACGCCGACCGAGAGGCCCAAGAACTGATATATTTTTCCCATCCATTCAGAGTCCCGTTTGGCCAGGTAATCGTTCACGGTTACCACATGCACTCCCTTGCCGGATAGGGCATTTAAATACACCGGCAAAGTAGCCGCCAAAGTTTTACCTTCTCCAGTACGCATTTCTGCAATCTTACCTTGATGGAGGGCAAGACCACCCATTAACTGCGCATCGTATGGCCTCTCCCCCAGAACTCTTTTCGCCGCTTCCCGGGCTACTGCAAAGGCCTCAGGTAAAATATCGTCTAGAGTTTCACTGTTTTGCAGGCGTTCTTTGAATTCAACTGTTTTGGCGGTTAATTCCGCATCTCCCAGCTCTTTGATTTTGGGTTCCCATAAATTAATCGCGGCAACTGTTTTTTCTAGTTGCCGAATTGCGCCTTTATTGGGATCCCCCAGAAATTTTTCTAGAAAATTCATAAGTTAGTGTATCAATTGAATAGTTCCTCCCCTTGATGAGGGGAGGATAGGTGGGGAGTGATTGATCTATACTCCCTCCTCCCCCATGTACCATTCGATACATGGCACCGCCAACCCCTCCTCTGGCAGGAGGGGGAAATTCTATCAACCATTATCCTATATCTTTTGCCTTAATTTCATTGAATCCTGTATAAGCTTGCAGGGCTTTCGGAATTTTAATACTACCGTCCGGTTGTTGATGATTTTCCAAGAGCACCGCCAGGAATCTGCCAATAGCCATCGCGGTGCCATTTAAGGTGTGCACATAATCAGTTTTATCATCCAACCGATATCGAATATTCCCCCGTCGGGCTTGCCAATCCGAGCAATTACTAATCGAATGGGTTTCGCGATAACAATTCTGCGAAGGTAGCCAACATTCAAAATCTATCGTTTTGGCCGAGGCCATGCTCATGTCCCCCGCCGCCAACAGCACTTTGCGATAAGGAATCTCCAAATCTCCGATGATCTTTTCGACTGTGGCCACGAGCAATTCGAATTCTTCTTCCGATTTATTCGGTTGCACAAACGAAAACATTTCCACTTTGTCGAATTGATGGGTACGGATGATTCCTTTCACATCTTTGCCATAAGACCCCGCTTCGCGGCGGAAACAAGTCGAGAACGAAGTATAGCGCTTAGGGGCATCAATAATTTCATCCAGATGATAAGCCAGCATCGATTGTTCAGAAGTGCCGATCAAATACAGGTCGTCTGGAGTTTTGTATACTTCGGCTTTGGCTTTACCTAAATAACCACCGGCTGACATGGCTTTTTCGCTAAGTAATTGGGGAACCATCAAGAATCTAAAACCCTTTTGCGATAAGATATCCCATACATAGCGAATTAGAGCAAATTCTAATTCAACCGCCTGATTCTTCAAATAATAGAACCGACTACCAGCCGCTTTGGCTCCCCGCTCGACATCAATTAAATCTAAGGCCGCACCTAATTCGACATGGTCTTTTGGATTGATAATTTTCGGTGGCTCGCCCACAGTCGCGATTACTTTACCGTCATTTTCTCCCCCGTCTGGTACATCGGCGAACGGAATGTTAGGAATTGCTTCCCACAATTTCTTCAATTTTTTCTCGGTATCCTTGTGGCCGATTTCTAACTTATCCAATTCTAAACTAAGTTCCTTACCCCGTTCGATATTGCGCTCTTTAGCAGCCACATTTTGTCCGGCGCGCAAATTGTCGATAATTGGGATGGAGGCAAAATGCGCCTTAGCGAGATTTGCTACTTTTTTTAAACTCCCCTTGTAGCCCTTGCGCTTAAGTTGCTTCTGGAAACTCTTAACTTTACTTTCGTCTAATAAATCTTTAAGTTCCATAGTTTTAGTGAATTAGCGGATTAGCTCCTCCCCGCATCGAGGGGAGGTTGGGTGGGGAGAGCTTAATTTATACTCCCTCCTCCCTCATGTACCATTCGATACATGGCGCCGCTAACCCCTCCTCGGGCAGGAGGGGAATTTATCTATAGTTATTTATCTTTTACAAAGGGGAATAATACTGCTTCGCGGATAGAATCGGCATTAGTCAGTAGCATCACCAACCGGTCAATTCCCATACCAAATCCAGCAGTTGGAGGCATGCCGTATTCTAAGGCCTTTACAAACTCGGCGTCCATGAGGTGCGCTTCCTTGTCGCCTTCGTCCCGGTGTTTTGATTGCTCTTCGAACCGCTCAGCTTGATCGATGGGATCATTTAGCTCACTAAAAGCATTGATAATTTCTGCCCCTTGTGTCACTAATTGGAATCGCTGCACTTTAGTAGGGTCATTAGCTTTCTTTTTAGCAAGCGGTGAAAGGTCCAGCGGATGGTCGATCAGGAAGATGGGATTGATAATTTTGGGACGAACTGTTTCTTTATACAATTCATCAATTAATTTACCTCGGCCTGCATGACCAGCATAAGTTAAAGCGATGCCCTTGTCTTTGATGGCCTCCCGTAAGCCCTCGGTAGAGGGATAAGCATCAATATCTAAATCTAATTCTTCTTGGATTAAATCGCGAAAACTTTTTCTGGGCCAGGGTGTGGTAAAATCAACAGTTTGCTCGCCTAAAGTTAGTTGCGTAGTGCCAAAAATCTTCTGGATGACTGTGGTCATTAATTTTTCCGTGAATTTCATCAAATCTTCGTAATCGTTATAGGCCATATAGAATTCCAGCATCGTAAAATCTTGCAAATGCTGGGTCGACACCCCTTCGTTGCGAAATACCCGGGCAAATTCAAACACGCGTTCGAATCCACCCACAATTAACCGCTTTAAATAGAGTTCGGGGGCAATTCGCAAGTACACATCGGTATCCAAGGCCTCATAATGCGTCACGAACGGAGCCGCAATGGCTCCCCCCGGCAAGGGTTGCAGAGCCGGTGTATCGACTTCGATAAAATTAGATTTAATCAAGAAATTGCGAATTTCTTGAATTAATTGATGCCGAATAATAAACCGCTGTTTAATTTCGGGATTCATCAACATATCCAAGTAGCGTTGACGAAAGCGAGTTTCGGTATCCACCAACCCATGCCATTTTTCCGGTAAGGGCCGCAGGGCTTTAGAGAGAACTGTAAACTTTTCTATTAATAAAGTTTTCTCGTTTTTCTGGGTCATAAATAAGGTGCCTCGAGCTTCCAGAAAATCACCGATATCGATCAGATCAGTTACTAATTGCCAACTTTTAGCTGTAAGAATGTCCTTTTTAAACAAAATTTGAAAATCGCCGCTAAAATCCCGCAGTTCTCCAAAAATTAACCCGCCATGCTCGCGCTTAGTCATTAATCTCCCCGCCAAAACTACTTTCTTCTTT
>CAYIGX010000065.1:0-3660 GCA_964363095.1 uncultured Candidatus Saccharibacteria bacterium | reverse complement strand
CCGATATTGATCCCGCTGATTTTTACTGTTCCGTGCAAGGGGTCAACCGCCGCGACTTTGCCGGTTTTACCTTTTTCTTTCCCCTGAATTACTAAGACAGTATCCCCTTTCTTAATGTTCATTACAATACCTCCGGCGCTAAAGAAATAATCTTCATATAACCACCATCGCGGAGCTCCCTCGCGACTGGCCCAAAAATGCGGGTCCCTCTGGGGGTTTTATCTTTATTGATAATCACTACTGCATTCTCGTCAAAACTAATGTAAGAACCGTCTTTGCGGCCGATCTTATGTCTTTGCCGGACAATAACTGCCCTGACGATTTCTTTTTTCTTGACCAATCCATTTGGGCTGGCTTCTTTGACGGCCGCAATCACCACATCACCAATGCCAGCATAACGCCGCTTACTGCCGCCGAGAACTTTAAAACACCGCACCGCTTTGGCGCCGGTGTTGTCAGCAACTTTTAAATTTGTTCCTTCTTGGATCATAGATTTAAGCTTCCCTGTTAATTGCGGCATCAATTTCGACTAACTCTTCTGCCACTGTTTTGGTATCGCTCCCGGTTTTAACATTTACTACTATCCACCGCTTTAATTTGCTTAACGGCCTGGTTTCTTCGATCGTCACCCAATCCCCTAGTTTAGCCATATTTTCCGGATTGTGCGCCAAAAAGCGGCGGGTTCTCCGAATTTTTTTGCGGTACAAGGGATGGCTTACAAACGAGTCAACTGATACCACTACCGTAGCCATCATTTGGGTGCTGACGACTTTGCCACTTTTGCGTTGTTTGTTACTGTTATTCATTAGTTAGCGATTTAATAATTGTTTGTTCGCGTTTAATAGTTAAAAGTCGAGCTAAATATTTTTTAGCGGCGGCGAGGAGATGCCAATTCTTAATGCGATGCATCGCGACTTCCGCTTGTAATTCAACCACATTTTTCCGCGTTTTAGCGATTTCAGCAGTGATCTCTTTGGCAGTTAATTTTCTAACTTTAGCAATTTCCATATTAATGACGTGCGACAAATTTAGTTTTTACAGGTAATTTATAACCGGCTAATTTCATGGCTTCACGGGCGGCTAGTTCTGGTACGCCGGCGATCTCGAACATTACTGTTCCGGGTTTCACTGTGGCCACATAGTGACTCACCGCGCCTTTACCGCTCCCCATCCGCACTTCGTTTGGTTTGGCGGTAACGGATTGGTGGGGAAAAATCCGAATAAAGATCTTGCCTTCCCTTTTAATGAACCTAACCATGGCCCGGCGGGAGGCCTCAATTTGGCGGGCAGTAATCCAACCTCTGCCTAACGATTTGAGGCCATACTCGCCAAAAGAGACGACAGCGCCCCGGGTCGCTTTTCCTTTCATGCTACCGCGTTGCTGTTTTCTGTATTTAACTTTTCTGGGAAGTAACATAATTATTTATTAATTTTTTCCGGTTCACTCATCATCTCTTTACTGCCTTCGCGGAAAACCCAGACCTTTACTCCGATCACACCGTAGGTGGTATGGGCTTCTCTGGCGGCATAATCAATAAAATGACGGAAAGTATGTAATGGCAACTTACCGGTAGCGAGGGTTTCGGACCGAGAAATTTCGGCCCCATTCAGTCGGCCCGAAATGGTGACTTTGACCCCATCTACCCGCATTTTTTGCGCCGCCATCATCGCCCCCTTCATGGCCCGGCGGAAGGGTAATCTTTTCTCGATTTGTTCCACGATATTATTGGCGATGATAGCGGCATTGGCTTCAGGATCTTTGACTTCGATAATATTAATTTTAATATCCCGACCAATCACACCTTTAATTTTTTTGCGGAGTTCTTCGATACTGGCCCCGCCACGGCCGATGATCATGCCCGGTTTAGCTGCATAAATATTCACAATCGCATCCTGCCCAAACCGTTCGATATCAATCCGAGCGATCGAGGCCTTTTTTAGCTCTTTGGTAATTAACTTGCGTAATTTATCGTCTTCTAATAGATAAAGTGGATAATTCTTCACATCAAACCACCGCGACCGCCAACCAGTGGTATAACCCAGACGATTACTAATTGGATTTATTTTCTGTCCCATAAGATTTATTTATTGGTGGTTCTAGTAAATAATTTTCTGGCATTTAACTTCATTTTTGGCTTAGCTAAATCAGTTTTGCCTGATGTATTGGGTAAATTCGTTGTATCAACGGATTTAGAAATGTCCGTCTTAGGCGTCGGCACAGCGGGAGTAACGATTTTCTTTTCCACTTTTACCGCCGCAATTTCTTCTAAAATTACCCTTAAATGAGCGTACCGCTTTAATTTAATGTCCGCTGAGCCATGAGAGCGAAACCAATACCGCTTAATTCGCGGACCTTCATCTGCAACTAACGATTTGATCTTTAGATTATCAATTTTGAAATTATAGTTATTAGTGGCATTGGCCGCCGCCGAATGAATCAGTTTGTATAACATCTTGCCGGCTTTGGTTTGAGCATAACGCAAACTATCCAGCGCCAGTACAACTGGCTTTCGCCGCAAACTACCCAACCAAGGTTGCATCTTTTTGGGACTAATCTGGACAAATTTTGCTTCGGCTTTAATATCCATAAACTATTTGATCTATTATTTAGCTTTCCCGGTTTTAGCTTTGGGGGCGGGAACAGCGGGAGCGGGAGGGGAAATATCGGAGGCCTTTTTGGCTTGTTCTTTCGCCATTCTACCGCCATGACCTCTGAACTTGCGGGTTAATGAAAATTCACCCAACCGGTGACCCACCATATTTTCCGTGACAAAAACTGGAATATGGGTCTTGCCATTATGAACATCGAAAGTCATCCCCACCATATCGGGAGTAATCGTAGAAGCCCGAGCCCAGGTCTTAATCGACCGCTTGCCTCCGCTATCCTTCATCTGATCAATCTTTTTTTGGAGATTGGCATCAATGTACCAACCTTTTTTAAGTGAACGAGACATTACTTTTTCCTCTTTCTGGTTCTGGGCTTAATAATATAATGGTTGCTCTTGGTACGACTTCGGGTCTTGTAGCCCTTAGTTGGCTTACCGGTGGGGGTCTTGGGATGCTTGAGTCCAATCGGGCTGTTACCTTCGCCGCCACCATGAGGATGATCGACCGGGTTCATCGCTTTACCTCTAACCTTTGGCCGGTGGCCCATATGGCGCATCCTGCCAGCTTTGCCAATCCGGATATTGCCGTAATCTGGATTGGAAACGCGGCCAATACTCGCGGAACAACTTTCTGGAATTAATCTTACTTCACCGGAAGGTAATTTAATTTGGGCGAATCCTTTATCAAAACCTAAAATCATCGCGGAGCTGCCCGCTGTCCGGACAATTTGGCCGCCCCGACCGGGCTGTAATTCAATATTGTAAATAGCAATGCCGGTAGGAATATTTTTGAGAATCAGTCGATTGCCTAATTTGATCTTAGTATTAACATTGCTCACGATCTTATCTCCCACCTTCAAACTATCGGGAGCCAAAATATAAGATTTCGTTCCGTCTGAATAAACGACTAGCGCAATGTAAGCTGACCGATTGGGATCATATTCGATTGAACTCACTAGCGCCGGGATGCCTAACTTGGTTTGCTTTAAATCAATCGTCCGCCAATTCTGTTTGGCTCCGCCACCCCGATGGCGCGCCGTAATCACTCCCCTAG